>NZ_JBHMCY010000059.1:22053-45960 GCF_042430725.1 Streptomyces cinereospinus
GGGGGTGTTCTTGCCGGAGTCGTCGGAGTCCGTCGCGTCGGCGGGGGCCGTGTCCTCGGCGGTGTCCCGCTCGTCGGTGTCCTCGGTGCCGGCGGGGGGCGTGTCGTCGGGGGTGTTCTTGCCGGAGTCGTCGGAGTCCGTCGCGTCGGCGGGGGCCGTGTCCTCGTCGGCGTCCAGCCCGGCGGAGTCGTCGGCGTGCTCCGCCTCTGCGGGCTTCCCGTCCTCCGGCGCGGCGGCGACGGCGGCCTTGTCGCCGGGCTCCGCGGCGTCGGTGTCGCTGTCGGTGTCGGCGTCGGTCTCCGGCTCGTCCTGCGTCTCGTCCCGCGTCTCGTCCTGGGGCTCGTCCTGCGGCTCGCGGTCGGACCCCGCCGGGGCTCCGGTCTTCTCGCCGTCGGACGTCGCCCAGCCGGTCACGGCGGCCCGCAGCCGCGCGTCCCCCGCCGCGCGGGCCCCGTCACCCTCGTCGGCCCCCTCGCGCCCGTCCCCGCCCGCGGGCCCCTCGTCGGTGTCGTCGGCGTCCTCGGCGTTCCGGGCGTCCCCGGCGGTCTCGGGGCGCTCCTTCACCGAGAGCACCCGCGTCGCCGTGTCGGCCGGGCGCGCGCCCCCGGACTCCCGGACCACGGCGAGCCGTGGGTCACCGGCGGCGGCGTTCCTGGCCTCGGGAACCGGATTCGCGCTCCCCGACGTCGGTTCTGCCGACGACTCGCGCTGCTTCGACCTGTCGGGGGACTCGCCCGCCACCGATGCCTCCTCCATGCGCCGCACGCCTCCGTGCGCGTACCCAACCGTGAACCGCTGCCCGGACCACCGCCCCCACAGCACGGTCCGAAGCGCTGTCCGAACCATGTACCAGTGTCCTGTGTGCGGGCCTGAGCAACGCCGAAGACGAGAACGACATACCTATCGGTTCCCTTACAAACAGGTCACGCACCCTCGACAGACCAATGTGAGAGGGGTCACCCTGTCATTCATCCACGCGGGGAGGCATGGATGGGCAGGAGCCGCAGAACACTTCCGGAGGAGCTTCTGCTGCTGGCACTGGACCCGGCCACGGGTACCACTGCGCAGCCGCAGTCGCTCGATCTGGGTCTGGCCGGAGCGCAGCTAGTGGAGCTGGCGCTGGCCGGACGGATAGCCCCAGACGGGGATCGTATCGCCGTGGTGGTGCCACGGCCGACAGGAGATCCGACCCTGGATTGCGCGTTGGAGCTGCTGCGCAGGCGCGGCGCTCCGGTACGCGCGGTCCACTGGATCGGCGGGCCGCGACTGGGGCTGCGCCAGACCTACCTGTCGCATCTGGAGCGGTGCGGCATGGTGCACGCCGTGGCCGGCCAGATGTGCGGGGTGTTGCCGACGACGCGCTACCAGGCGACGGACAACGCCATCAGCCGGGAGATCAGGACCCGGCTGGACAGCGCGATCCGCACCGGCGTGCCGCCGGACCCGCGGACCGCGGCGCTCGCCGCCCTGGCCCACGCGGTCGGGCTCGGCAAGCACCTGTATCCGGGCAACGAGGGCCGTTCGTCCCGTTCCCGGCTGCGGGACCTGATCAGGCACGACCCGATGGGCGGCCTGGTGGCGCACGCCGTGATGGACGTCCAGAACGGTGTCGCGGCCCAGCCGCGCCGCAGCCCGGCCCCGGTCGGCCGCCAGGCCGCCGCCGGAGCCGGGGCCGAGCCCGCCCGAGGTGTCCCGGTGCAGCCGCGCCACGGCACCATGGCACGCGCCGTGGCCCACTGAGCCGCAGTTCCACGGCGAGCACGACCCCACGACCCGGTTCGGGAGCCGCAGTGGCCCGCGCGGGGCGGTGGAGCCGTCGTCCGGACGACGGACGGCTCCACCGCCCCGCGCGGGCGCGTGTTCCCGTGCCCCTAGGACGTCCCTCGGACGCCCCTCGGTCGCTCCGGAAGGCCCTCCGACGCCCTCCGGCGCTCTCGGGAAGGCCCTCGGCAGGTCTTCGGAGTGCCCTGCGGGGCCCTCGGGCCAACTGACGCGTACCTGCCGTATATCCGCTGTTTCCCAGCGGTAGGCGACACCTTGGTGGCAATCTGCTCAACAGCAGATACGCATAGTTGCAATCGAGGCACGCAGCCGGAGGTGCACGTCCCGTGGCGTCCAATGTCAATCCCACCGTCAGGCGGCGCCGGCTGGGCCAGGAGCTGCGCAGGCTCCGCGAGCTCAAGGGCATGACGGCCGAGGAGGTGGCGGAGCGGCTGCTGGTGTCCCAGTCGAAGATCAGCCGCCTGGAGAACGGCCGCCGCAGCATCAGCCAGCGCGACGTCCGCGACCTGTGCGGTGTCTACGAGGTGGAGGACCACCGGATCGTCGACTCGCTGATGCAGATGGCCAAGGACTCCCGGCAGCAGGGCTGGTGGCACTCCTTCGGCGACATCCCCTACAGCGTCTACATCGGCCTGGAGACCGACGCGGCCAGCCTCCGGGTGTACGACCCGCAGGTCGTCCCCGGCCTGCTCCAGACCCGCCAGTACGCGGAGGCGCTGATCCAGGGCGCGCTGCCGGAGGCGACGCCGGCCGACATCGACAAACGCGTGCAGGTGCGGCTGCGCCGGCAGGAACGTATTGCCGCCGCCGAGAACCCGCTGCGCCTGTGGGCGGTGCTCGACGAGGCGGCCGTACGCCGCGAGGTCGGCAACAAACAGGTGATGATCGACCAGCTGGAGCACCTGCTGGAGATGTCCCAGCTGCCGCACGTCACCGTGCAGTTGATCCCCTTCTCGATGGGCGCGCACCCCGGCGTGAGCGGGCAGTACGCGATCCTGGAGTTCCCCGACGCCGCGGACTCCAGCGTGGTCTACATCGAGGGCGTCACCAGCGACCTGTACCTGGAGAAGCCGCAGGACGTGCAGAAGTACAGCGTGATGTACGAGCACCTGCGGGCCCAGGCGCTCAACGTCGACCAGAGCCGGGAGTTCCTGTCGGACGTGGCGAAGAGCTACGCCCGCTGAGCCCTACGGGACAAGGGGCGCGGAAAGATACACCGTGGCCCGTCCCGGACGGAAGACCCCACTGGAATATGCCAGCCGGTCGAGTGAATAGTCGCTCCGCGCACCGATGTTGGCGAGTAGCGTCAATCACGCCATCGAGCATGAACGTTGGCGCAATCACAGTAACTCAGCAACTGCTTACCGGAGCGAAAATGGCAATCAAGCAGGGCGCGACGGACACGTGGGTCAAGTCCTCGTACTCCCAGGGCAACGGCGCGTGCGTCGAGATCAAGTCCCCTGTCCTGTCCGCGATCTCCGTCCGCGACTCCAAGGTCGCCGAGGGCCCCGTCCTGGCGTTCCCCGCGACCGCGTGGAGCGTCTTCGTGGCCTCGGTCAAGGCGTAGGGGGAGGAATCTTCCTGACGCCGCCCGACCACCGCACAGCAGGACCCCAAGAGCCCTCTCGACCAGTTTCGCCGTCCTAGCCGAGAGGGCTCGGCCCTGCTCCCGGGCGGGGGTCAGCCAGCCAGCTGGGCCTCCACCGCCGCCACGACCTCCGGCGCCTCCGGCTCGGTCTGCGGCGAGAACCGGGCGACCACCGTGCCGTCCCGTCCGATCAGGAACTTCTCGAAGTTCCAGCGGATGTCCCCGCTGTGCCCCTCGGCGTCGGCGAAGCCGGCCAGCCGCTCGTACAGCGGATGCCTGCCCTCCCCGTTCACCTCCACCTTCTCGGTCATCGGGAAGGTCACCCCGTACGTCGCCGAGCAGAACTCGGCGATCTCCTCGGCGCTGCCGGGCTCCTGCCCGAGGAACTGGTTGCAGGGCACGCCGAGCACGGTGAGGCCACGGTCCGCGTACCGCTCGTGCAGCCGCTCCAGCCCGGCGTACTGCGGGGTCAGCCCGCACTTCGAGGCCACGTTCACGATGAGCACGGCCCGCCCCGCGTACTGCCCGAGGTCGGCGGAGCCGCCTTGGAGCGCGTCGATGTCGACGTCGAGGACGGACGCGTGCGTGTCATTGGTCGTCATGGGGCGGATGCTACGCCGGGAGGTTTGCGGGAGGGTGCCCCGCAGGAGGCGGTTCCGGGTCGCCCGCGCGATCCGCCGACCCGCACAGCACCGCCGCCGCCGCCGTCCGTGAGTACAGCACCGAGCGCCCGGCCCGCCGCCGCTCCACCAGCCCCGCGTCCAGCAGCACCCGCAGATGCCGGCCGACCGACCCGAGCCCCAGCCCGGTCACGGCGACGAGCTGAGTGGTGCTCATCGGCGACGCCAGCAGCACCAGCACCTCCGCCCGCGCCCGCCCGAGCAGCGCGCCGAGCCCGGCGGGCACGGGCGGACGGCCGCCCGGCGCGCCCGCGAGGACGCCCGAGCACGGGTAGACGACGGCGTACCGCTCCCGGCGCGGCTCCTCCCACGACACCCACCCGGTCTGCGGGGTGACCGGCACGAACAGCAGTTCCGCACCCGAGATCTCCCGGGGCGGATACGCGTGCCGGTTGACCTGGAGCCGGCTCTCCCCGAGCCACCGCGTCCGGCCCGGCCGCAGCGCGTCCAGGACGGCCGCCCAGCCGCACTGGCCGACCCGCGCCGTGCGGGCGACCACATCCGCCTCCAGCACCCGCCGCCGGCGGTCCCAGTACGGTCGTACGCCCTCCTGCCACACGTACTCCAGCAGCCGCGCGGCCCGCTCGGCGAGGTCGTCCCGGGCCAGCGCGGCGGGCGGCGGGCCGCCGAGGGACATCCGCAGGTGCTCGCGGACGGCCTCGGGGCGGGCCGCGCGGACCCGCGCGACCGCCTCCGCGAAGCTCTCGCCGTCCCGCGGGGCCGGCGTCAGGAAGTCGGCGATCCAGCGTCGGCCGACACCGGCGCGGACCAGCAGCGCGGTGACCGGATCGGCCGCGAGCCGGGCCCGGTACGCCGGGAGGTGGGTCCGCAGCCAGGCCTGCTCGCCGGGGTGGGCACCGGCGCCGGAGTGCAGCAGCTTGAGGCTCGCGAAGGTCTCGGCGTACGGGGAGACGACGAAGCGGCTGCGGGCGAGGGTGTCGGCGTCGACCTGCCACCAGCCCATGAGCCCGCCCCCGCCGCCCGGTTCCTTTCGCGTGTGCGCGAAACGATAACCGGCCCCCGCCGGGCGGCCGGAGACTCCGCGCATGAGCAGTCGCCGACACGGCAGCCAACGACCCCGCAGCCAACGACCCCGCAGTTACCGCCATCTCTTCCGCACACCGGAGTTCACCCCCCTCTTCCTCTCCTCCGCGGCCGGCATCGCCGGCCAGACGACCGGCGGCCTGGCCCTGGGCACGCTGGTGTACGAGGCGACCGGCTCGCCGCTGCTGTCGGCGCTCAGCATGTTCGGCCCGTCGCTGGCACAGGTGCTGGGCGCGTCGCTGCTGCTGTCCTGGGCGGACGGCCTGCCGCCGAGGAGCGCGCTGACCACCGTCTCGCTGGGCTTCGCGGCCGGTACGGCGCTCCTGGCGATCCCCGGCCTGCCGATCTGGTCCGTCCTCGCCGTCGTCCTGGCGCAGGGGCTGATCGCCTCGCTGGGCGGCGGCGTGCGCTGGGGGCTGCTGACGGAGATCCTCTCCAAGGACGGCTACCTGCTGGGCCGTTCGCTGTTCAACACGATGAGCGGGATCGCCCAGATCACCGGGTACGCCACGGGCGGCGTGCTCCTGGCGGCGATCGGCTCGGCACGCGGCACGCTGCTGCTGTCGGCGCTGCTGTTCTGCGCGGCCGCGCTGACGGCCCGGCTGGGCCTCACGCCCCGCCCGCCGCGCGCCTCCGCCCGTCCGTCCGTGGCGGCGACCTGGCGCACCAACGCCCTGCTGTGGGCCTCCCCGACCCGCCGCCGCCTCTACGTCGCCCTCTGGGTCCCCAACGGCCTGGTCGTCGGCTGCGAGTCCCTCTTCGTCTCCTACGCCCCCCGGTCCGCGGGGCTGCTGTTCGCCTGCGCGGCGCTGGGGATGCTGGTGGGAGACGTGCTGGTCGGCCGCTTCGTCCCGCCCCACCGCCGCGGGCGCCTCGGCGTCCCGCTGCTGCTGCTCCTGGCCCTGCCGTACGTCTTCTTCGCGCTCCGGCCGGGGCCGGTGGCCGCCGGGGCGCTGGCGGCGGTGGCGTCGGTGGGGTTCGCGGCGAGTCTGGTGCAGCAGGAACGGCTGGTGGCGCGGACGCCGGACGGACTGGTCGGACAGGGCCTGGGGCTGCACTCCGCCGGGATGCTCACCGCGCAGGGGGCCGCGGCGGCGGTGGCGGGGGCCGTGGCGCAGGCCGGCACACCGGCGGTGGCCATGGCCGTGATGGCGGGGGCGTCGCTCGCGGTGACGGGGTGGCTGGCGTGGGGGATGCGCCGGGAGCGCGGCGAAGAGCGCGCGACTCCTTGACGTGCCCCTGTCGGAGTGGGTTCATGAAGCGGCGAGTGGAAGCGCTCCCATGCCGATCGGCAGTTCGATGACACGTTTCTGACGCTCACTCCGGGAGTCACGGTGGCAGAGCAACGATCACGAGCACACTCAAGTCCCCGATCCCCGGCACGCCGTGGCGCGCGCCGCGCGAGGAGGGGGAGCCTCGTCGCGGCGTTACTGACCGCCCTGGTCACGCTGCTGGGCCTCGTCGCGGTGGGCGCGGGGCCGGCCCACGCGCGGGGATCGGGCGGCGGTGCGGCGTCGGCGGCGGGCGGAGGTCGGGACTCGGCGGGCGGTGACCGGGCCTCGGCGGGCGGCGGTCGGGCCGCGGCGGCGGGCGGTGGCCGGACGCGGGGGGCGGAGGGCGCCGACGCGCTCGCCACCGGCCTGCACATCAGCGGCGGCCGGCTGGTCGAGGGCAACGGCAACGACTTCGTCATGCGCGGCGTGAACCACGCCCACACCTGGTACCCGGGCGAGACCCAGTCGCTGGCGGACATCAAGGCCCTCGGCGCCAACAGCGTCCGCGTCGTGCTGTCCGACGGCCACCGCTGGACCAGGAACACCCCCGAGGACGTGGCCTCCGTCGTGGCCCGGTGCAGGGCCAACCGGCTGATCTGCGTCCTGGAGGTGCACGACACCACCGGGTACGGCGAGGAGCCCGCCGCCGGCACGCTCGACCACGCGGCCGACTACTGGATCGGCCTGAGAGGCGTCCTCACCGGCCAGGAGGACTACGTCGTCATCAACATCGGCAACGAGCCCTGGGGCAACACCGACCCGGCCGGCTGGACCGCGCCGACCGTCGCCGCCGTACAGAAGCTGCGCGGCGCCGGGTTCGCGCACACGATCATGGTGGACGCGCCGAACTGGGGCCAGGACTGGCAGGGCGTGATGCGCGCCAACGCCCGCTCCGTGTACGGCGCGGACCCCACCGGCAACCTGATCTTCTCGGTCCACATGTACAGCGTCTACGACACCGCACAGGAGATCACGGACTACCTCAACGCCTTCGTCGCCGCGAGACTTCCCATCCTGATCGGTGAGTTCGGCGGTCCGGCCGACCAGTGGGGCGACCCGGACGAGAACACGGTGATGGCCGCGGCCGAACAGCTCGGCCTCGGCTACCTGGCCTGGTCCTGGAGCGGCAACACGGACCCGGTCCTCGACCTGGCCGTCGACTTCGACCCGAGCCGGCTCAGCTCCTGGGGCCGGCGCGTCTTCCACGGCGCGCACGGCATCGCCCAGACGGCCGAGGAGGCGACGGTCTTCGGCGGCGGCACCCCGGCCGACACCCAGCCCCCGACCGCGCCCGACACCCCGACCGCCTCGGCGGTCACCGCCACGTCGGTCACCCTCACCTGGCCGGCCGCCACGGACAACGTCCGGGTCACCGGCTACGACGTGGTCCGGGTGGCCGGCGCCACCGAGACGGCGGCCGGTTCCTCGGCCACCGGCAGCGCCGCGGTCGCCGGCCTGACACCCGCCACGGCGTACACCTTCGCCGTCTACGCGCGCGACGCGGCGGGCAACCGCTCGGCCCGCTCGGCGACGGTCGCCGTCACCACCGGCCAGGCCACGGGCGCGCCCTGCGCGGTCGGCTACCGCGTCGTGAACGAGTGGCCCGGCGGCTTCCAGGGCGAGATCGCGCTCCGCAACACCGGCCGGGCCGCGCTGACCGGCTGGACCCTGTCCTTCACCTTCACCGACGGCCAGACCGTCACGGAGATGTGGGGCGGCACGGCACGGCAGACGGGCGGCGCGGTGACGGTCACCCCGGTGTCCTACACGTCCACGATCCCGGCCGGCGGGTCGGTGACGGTGGGATTCACGGGCGCGAGGGGGGCGACGAACACGGCGCCGACGGGCTTCGCCGTGAACGGGGGGAGCTGCGCGGTGAGCTGACGCGCGGGCGGGCGGGCGGGCGGGCCGGCGGCGGCCGGGCGGGGCCGGGGGCCGGACGGGGACGCCTGCCGTCGCCGGTGTGCCGTGTCGCCGGTGGGTCGCGCCGCCGGTGTGCCGGGCGAGGTGGGGCGGCGGCGTGCCGGGCGAGGCGGGCCGGCGGTGGGGGAGGCGGTCCAGGACCGCGTAGGGCGTCCAGGACCGCTTAGGGCACGGCATGCCGACAGCTCACGCCGGCCGTGCTTCGCGAGGGGGTCCGGTCCGCGGGTCGCCCTACCGGGCGGCGGCCTCCCACCGCGACGCCCGACGGCCGGGCGTTCCCGGGGTCAGCGGCCCAGCGCCAGCCGGGCCACGCGCGGCCAGTCCGCCGCCGCCCCGCCGGTCCGCGACAGGCCGGGACGCCGGCGCGGCACCCGGACCCGGAGCGCTCCGGGCGCGACGCGGCACACGACGGGTGACGGCAGGACGACGTGCTCCCCGTCGATGCCGACCGGGAGGGTGTCCGTGCCGCCGGCGACGACGACCTCCGCGGCGCTCAGCCGGACCACGGACCCCGCCCGCGGACCGCCCACCACCCGAGCGGCCTGGACGGTGTCACCGACCCGCACGCACACCACGCCCAGCAGCCCCGAGTCCAGCCGTTCCCTGCGCCCCGGCCGTGCCGCGTCGACGGCGCGTCCGTACGGGTTGTTGCTGACCAGCACCGCCTGCAGCCCGTCCGTCTCCTCGCCGTCCGCCCGCATCCGCAGCCGGGCCGCGCCCTCGCCGGTGAGCAGGCCGGGCAGGGTGCGCAGGGTCGTACGGGCCTTGGCGCCCCGGTACGCGGGATCGACGACGACCGACGCGTACGCGCCGAACGAGGCGTTGTTCACGAAGACCCGGCCCGCCGCGTACCCGAGGTCGACCCGGAGTTCGACGCCGTCGGTGAGGGCTCGCAGGGCCGCCGCCGGATCGTCGCGGTCGAGGCCGAGGTCGAGGGCGAAGTGGTTGCGGGTGCCGGCCGGAATCACCACGAACGGCACGTCGTGCCGGGCCGCGACCTCGGCCACCAGCGCCTGGGTGCCGTCCCCGCCCGCCACCGCCAGCAGGTCCGCTCCCTCGGCCACGGCCTGCCGGGCCAGCTCCGCGACGTCCTGGCCCGGTTGGAGCAGGACCGCCCGGCAACCCGCCGCCCGGGCCTTGTCCAGCAGCTGGAAACGGCCCACTTTCCCGCCGCCGGAGCGCGGATTCATCAGGACCCAGGGCGTGCGCGGCGCCGCGGCGGCGACCCGCTGCCCGGACCGCCGGGAGACGGCGGGCCCGGCGCCCGGGGCCGTACGGGCCGCCGTGACGGCCAGCAGCCACAGGGCCAGGGACAGCAGGGCCGGGCCCAGCATGCCGTGGGCGGCGAACAGGGCGAGCACGGCGAGCGGTGCGAGCACCGACAGGGCCGCGCCGAGAGCGCGGAGCACCCCGGTGTGGGCCAGGACCCACCACACGCCGACGGCGGCGAGCGCCAGCCCGGCCACGCCGGCCGGCACCCACAGCACGCTGCGCAGGCCGGCGGCGACGAGCGGCACCAGGACGCTCGCGAGCAGGGCGAGCAGGGCGAGGCGGGCCAGCCCGGCACTGCCCTCGCCCGCGGCCCGCTCCCCGCCCGGCGTACCCCCCGCATCCCGTCGGCGCACCCGTACGCCCTCCTCTCCGTACCGCCTCAGACGTCACGCGGCGGCCGCTCCTCGGACAGGTCGAAGAGGTTGTCCTGCTGGACCACGCACAGGGCCCAGATGACGAAGGCCGAGATCGCGATCATCGCCACCGACCACACCGGGTAGTACGGCAGGGAGAGGAAGTTGGCGATGATGACGAGTCCGGCGATGGCCACGCCCGCCACGCGCGCCCACATCGCCGTCCGCAGCAGGCCGAAGCCGATGACGATGGCCAGGGCGCCCAGCACCAGGTGGATCCAGCCCCAGCTGGTCAGGTCGAACTCGAACACGTAGTTGCGCGTCGTGACGAAGATGTCGTCCTCGGCGATGGCCATGATGCCCCGGAGGACGTCGAGCAGTCCCACCAGGGAGAGCATCACGGCGGCGAAGGCCGTCAGGCCGGAGGCCCACGCCTGCTTCGCCGGGGACGCCGGCTGTGAGTGTGTCGCGGTCATCTGGAGTCTCGTTTCGTGTGTGCGGATGGGCGGCTGCCGTGCTCGTGCCGGGCCTCCGCTCGGCGGTGCCCGGCAGCCGTTCCGTCCCCCTCATGGTGCGCACGGCGGGCACCGGGGCGGCTTCACCCGGCGCGGGTGAGTGTGCGCGCACGCGTCCGGGCGCTCCGAGGCACCTGGCGGGTGGCGCTCAGTTCGGGCGGGGACCGCCCGGAGGAACGGGGCGGAAGGCGTGCAGCTCGTCGCCGCCCGGCTGGATGATGCCGTGACTGCTCTCCGGCACCTCGTTCCACGCGCCGGGGAGGGTGCCCAGCGGCTCGGACACGACGAGGCGGGTGTCGTCGGAGACGTCGCGCAGGAACGAGGCGTCCGGATGGAGCGCGCGGAGGGTCTCCACCCTGGTGCTGTAGTACAGCGACCGGGAGCGCCCCTCGCTGGAATAACGGAAGGCCCACACGCGGACGCCGTCGGTCACCGCGACGGTCATCTGCAACGGGTGCGGGACGCCGTACGCCTGCCCCGTCGTCTCGACCAGGCCCGCCATGCGCGCCACGGCGCCGGGGGGATCGTCCGTCAGGCCGAAGGTGAGGGCCAGGAAGAACATGAGTTCGGAGTCGGTGGAGCCCTCGATGCCGGCGTACAGGGCCGGGTCGACGGCCAGGGCGAGGTCCCGCCGGAGCCGGGAGAACTCGCTGATCATCCCGTTGTGCATCCACATCCAGCGACCGCTGCGGAAGGGGTGGCAGTTGGTCTGCTGCACGGCCGTCCCGGTCGAGGCCCTGATGTGCGCGAAGAACAGCCCCGACCGGACGTGGTGGGCGACCTCCAGCAGATTGCGGTTGTTCCAGGCCGGGCCGACGTCGCGCAGGACCGCCGGGGTGTCCGTGTCGGTGTCCCCCGGGTACCAGCCGATGCCGAACCCGTCACCGTTGGTCGTCTCCACGCCCAGACGGGAGTGCAGGCTCTGGTCGATCAGGGAGTGCTCCGGCCGGAACAGGACCTGGCTGAGCAGGATGGGCGTACCCGAGTAGGCGATCCAGCGGCACATCGGGGTCCCCCGTTCCTCGCGTCGAGACGGGTGGAGAGCCGTGCCCACCAGTATCGCCCCCGCGGTCTCCACGGGCACCTCGCACCGCGGGGCGCCGCTCGTCGGTGGCGGGCACTACCGTGCCCGCGACACCCGCCGATCTCCGTACGTTGTGGGGGGAGCCACGATGCCCGGAAGCACGATCGAAGGGCCCGAGCCGCCCGCGAAGGACGTGCGTGCGCTGATCCCGGAGTACGCGGCACTCGCACGGGAGGCCGTCGTCCTCAACCCGGAACCGGGCGACCCGGACGTGCGGGAGAGCCCGCTGGGAGGCGGGCTGCTGTGGCCCGCGGACGAACCGTGGCCGTACTGCGCCCAGCCGGACCACTGGACGTACGGCTCCGACCCGCGCAACCGCACCGAGATCGTCCCGGGCGCGGTGCCCATGGTGCCGATCCTCCAGCTGTACGCCCGGGACGTGCCGGGATGGCGCCTCCCGCAGGGCAAGGACCTGCTCCAGTTCGTCTGGTGCGCGCTGATGCACGACGACGATCCGGGCGCCAGGTGATGCCGCGCCTGTACCGGCGCAACGCGGCGGAGGCGGCGGCCGCGGGGCTGCTGTCCGACATCCCCGAGCGGTGGCGGCGCACGCTGATGCGGTTCGGGCGGACTGCCGCCCGACTCACCTGCGATTGCCGCTCGGGCGGGCGGGTTATGAAGCACTCATGGGTCTGACTGGTCAACTGGCCACGCTGCTCGGCGTGGCCGTGGGCGCCGTCTTGTCGATGGCGACAACCATGATCGTGGAGCGGGCACGATGGCGCCGGGAACAGTCCGTCCGGTGGGATGAGCGTCGTCTGAGCGCGTATGCCGAGTACGCCCACGCCGTGAAGGAACTCGCGCACCGCTACCGGCGGATCGCGGTCGCCAAGGGCATCGCCGCGAGCGGAGCCGCGCCCTTGGAGCCCACTGACGAGGTTCTCGCCGAAGTGGCGGAGGCGGAGGTGCAACGCTCGGCACTCGCGGAGACGGTGTGGATGCTGGGGGACGTCAGGACGAACACGGCCGCTGTCAGGCTGAACCACTGCCTGTGGCATCTGGAATGGCTGGCCCGTGGACTCCCGACAAGAGAACAGGGCGGCTGGGACCAGGCCTACGCGGAATTCCGGCAGGCACGGCAACGTTTCCTCGAACTGGCCCGCGTCGGCCTGGGCGTGCGGGGGACGCGCGTAGCGGAGTCCGTTCCCTGGCCACCACCCTGGAAGAACGACCTCTCCCAGACTGCCCACGGGGGCCGCGCCGGGTCCGGGCAGGCCGGGGGTTGAGCAGGAGACGGGCCGTACCTGCCCCCGACCGGTGCCGGCGGGCGGCTGCCGCGCGCGCTCCCTAACGCGGTTCGTGGGCCGCCGCCCGGCAGGCACCGGTCGCGGCGCCGCCCGCCACTCCGGCCGCGGTCAGCCCGGTCACACAACTGCGCAGATCTCCCACCACGCCACGGCTGCAGGCCGCTGTGACGGAGTCGGAAGCGGTGGCACCGGCCAGTTCGGCCATCCGGGTACAGGCGGGGATGTCCGCCCGGACCGCGGGAGCGGCGAGGACCGCGCCGCCGGCGGTGAGGGCCAGGCTGGTGAGGGCACCGGCGATACGGGTCGACGTGCGCATGGGACGCACCTGCCTTCCGGGTCGGTCGCGCGGTCCCGGTCCCGGCGGGCCCGGATCCACCGGGCGAGGCCGCCTGGCGACGCTCGTGTGTGGTGTTACCGGCCGGCGGGCGCACGGACTGACCGCACGATTCTGTGTCGCGTCCATCGAGCCGCACCGGGACATGGACGCGAGGCCGAAGGAGAGGGGCCGGTCCTGACGCGGCGCAGTCGGACCTCCGCTCGCGGGCCCCTCACTCCAGCGTCGCACGCTCTCTCCCGCCCGTCCCGGGCACCCGGGGGGCGGCCGCGACGCGCAACTCCCGCGATGCCCGCGATGCCCGCGATGCCCGCGAACAGGGTCTCGTCAGGGGTGTCCCGCGCCCCTGCGCCCCGAGGCCGCGCCTTCGACGGCGGGATCGACGGCTTCGCGGTCGTGTCACCGCCCCGCACCCGCCAGCACTATCACCCGAATGGAGCAACACAACGTGCCACCCGAATGGGTGAAGGCAAGGCTGTCTAGTGCCCCAGTCGAGGCAATCCGTGAAAGGGAAATCGAATGCGCATTCGCCGAAAAGTCGCCGCCGTCATCGCCACGGCAGCCCTCGCCGGACTCGGCCTCACAGGCGCCGCCACCGCCACTGCACAGGGTGCCCCATCCGTCGTCACCCCTTCTGAGTGCAGGCAGGGCGGCGGAACGCCCGCGATCAATGAGGAGGGCAACTTCTGCCGGGGCGGTACGCACGACGGGGAGCAGGTCGACTAGACCCCACAAGGCGCCCCGCAGCCACCCGCCGTGGGGCGTTCCCGCGCGAGCGTCGCCGGGAGGGCCACAGGGACTGTGCCGACCCGTCGCCCACGCCAGGTCGGAGTCGGCCCGGATCCGGGTCCGGCAGTCGCACCCGTCGCCGCGTCCGAAGAGCTGCCGGTCCAGGGCACGCCAGACCCGGCCCACGCCGCCCTGGCCGATGCGTTCGGCCAGCTGGCAGCGGCCCGCGAGGCATGCGGAGTTCCGCTCGGTCAGGCGCACACGCCGGAGCGAAAGCCGCGTGGTCACGTCCCTCGGCGAGAGGACGGTGACGAGCCCGCAGCCGCCCCTCACCGCCCTTGCGTGCCCGGTCCCGCACCGGCGGATCGGGGAGTGTGCCGCGGAGCCGTCGCTCACGGGCCCGTCGGCACGTCCCCGCGCAGGGTGATCCGGTGCATGACGCGGTGCTGATCGCCGTAGTCGCGGTTGGCGTAGTGGGCCGTGCTGCGGTTGTCCCACAGGGCCACGTCACCCGGCTGCCAGCGGTGGCGTACGACGTGCTCGGGCTTGGTGAGGTGGGCGTAGAGGATGTCGAGGATGCCGCGGCTCTCGTACTCGGAGACGCCGGCGATGTGCGAGGTGAACCCCGGATTCACGAACAGCCCCTTGCGGCCGCTCTCCGGGTGCACCCGCACCACCGGGTGCTCGACCGGCGTCAGCTGAGTGAACACCTCGCCCTCCCAGACGTTGCCGCGGCCCTGCCGGCGCTGAGCGAGGTAGTAGCCGAACTCGCGGGTGCCGTCGTGCACGGCGGTGAGCGTGTCGACGTACACCCGCAGCCCCGGCGACAGCGACTCGTAGGCCAGCTGGCTGTCGGCCCAGTTGGTGTCGCCGCCGGCGGGCGGCAGCACCACCGCGCGCAGCACGGAGATCGCGGGCGGCCGCCGTACGAACGTCACATCGGTGTGCCATACGTCGGCGAAGCCGTTGTCCTGGCTGTCCAGGGAGTACACCTCGGGCGCCACGTCACCGGAGTCGTGCACCGGATGCCCGGTGGTGACTTCGCCGAGCCGCCTGCCGAACTCGATCTGCGCGGCGTCGTCGAGGCCGTCCTGACCCCGGACGAACAGCACCTTGTACCGCACGAGCGCCTCGCGCACCGCGAGGACGTGCTCGTCGTCAAGCCGGCCGAGGTCGACACCGTGGATCTCGGCGCCGAAGTGCGGGCCGAGCGGGGTGAGGGGGAGCTGGGCCGCGACGGCGGGCCGCTCGCTGAGAACGCTCATGACAGTGTCCTTTCAGGGGTTGATCAGGCAGATCAGGCAGGGGGCTCAGGCCGCGGCCGCGGCTTCCTTGACCGCGTGGGAGACCCGCGCGCGCAGCTCAGCGAACTCGCGTGACTCGCGCAGCTCCTCCGCGTCGACGCCGCCGCGCGGCAGGTCGATCGGCAGGTCCAGCGCCACGGTCCCGGGCCCCTTGGTCAGCACGACGATGCGCGAGCCGAGGAACACCGCCTCGTCCGCGGAGTGGGTCACGAACACCGTGGTCCGCCCGGTCTGCGCGGCCACCCGGCGGACGTCCTCCTGAAGCCGCTCACGAGTGAGCGCGTCCAGCGCCGCGAACGGCTCGTCGAGCAGGAACAGCGGATGCTCGGCCGCCAGGGCCCGGGCGATGGCGACCCGCTGCTGCTGACCACCGGAGATCTCCCAGGTGCGCCGCTCCTCGAAGCCCTCCAGCCCGACCCGCGTCAGCAACTGCGCCCGCCGCGGCGCCCGTTGGCCACGGCCGACGCCCGCGTACCGCAGCGCCAGATCGACGTTCCCGCGCACGGTCCGCCACGGGAACAGCCGCGGCGACTGGAAGACGACACCGGCCGCGGCACCGGGCCGGGGCTCGCTCCCGAAGACCCGTACCGTCCCGTGAGAGGGCCGCTCGAAGCCGGCGATCAGCCGCAGCAGCGTGCTCTTGCCGCAGCCGGAGGCGCCCACCAGCACCAGGAACTCGCCCGCCGGAACGCTCAGATCGACGGGCCCCACAGCCGCCACACCGTCGTACCGGTGCGCCACGCCGTCGAGCCGGACGGCGGCCTGCCGGTCACGGGACGGCCCGCCGCTCCGCTCCATGGTCTCAGTCGAGGACATCGGGCAGCCCTTCCAGGTAGAACGCCTTGCGGACGACGTCCTCGGCGGGCGCGACGTCGATCTGCTTCTGGCCGGCCAGGAACCGTGCGGTGTCGGTGACGTAGGTCAGCAGCTTGCCGGGACGGCCGTCGCTGCCGAGCCAGTCGGCGGAGGTGACCTCCTGCGGAGTGAGGAACACGCCCTGCGACAGCTGCGCCTGGGCGTCGGCCGCGCTGATGCCCAGCTCGGCCGCCACCGCCCTCACCGAACCGTCCGGGTCGGACTTCAGCTGCCGCAGCGCCTCGGCCTGCACCTTCCGCCAGGCGTCGATGGCCTTCGGATCCTTGGAGATCAGCTCGTCCGACACGACCGCCAGGTCCAGGGTCGGCTTGCCGGCGGCGCCTATCTCCTTGCTGCTGGTGAGTTCGGTGCCGGCGGCGCGCAGCTCGTCCAGAGTCGGCAGCCAGACGTAGGCCGCGTCGATGTCGCCGCGCTGCCAGGCGGCGAGGATGGCCTGCGGCTGGAGGTCGATCAGCTTGACGTCGGACGCCTTGAGCCCGGCCGCCTCCAGTGCCGCCAGGAGGCTGTAGTGCGAGGTGGAGGCGAACGGCGTGGCGACCTTCCGCCCCTTCAGCCCGGCGACCTCGGTCACCCCCGTGTCCTTGCGCGCCACCAGCGCCTCGTTCCGGCCCGCCACGTCGAGGATCCAGGCCACCTTGTACGGGATGGGCGAGGAACCGGAGATGCCCCGGGCGAACGGGCTGGACCCCAGGGCGGCGATGTCGAGGGAGCCGCCGATGAAGGCCTGGTTGACACCGGCACCGGAGTCGAACTTGATCCAGGTGATCTCGTGGTCGGGCAGTGCCTGCTCCAGCAGTCTGCCGTTCTTGACGATCAGATCACCGCTGGGAAAGGCGAAGTAGCCGATGCGCAGCCGCTTGGCACCACCGGACGCCGAGGCCGCGCTGTCCGCGGAGCATCCGGTGACGGTGCCGGCGACGGCGGCGAGGGCACCGGCGAGCAGCAGACGGCGGGAGGGCCGGCGGGACGGGGGACGCGAAGCGGAGGAGGACATGGGAAGCCGTTCCTGTGCGGGGAGGATATGAGGTGCTGCGTGTTCGAGACGGGGGTGAGCGAGGGTGGCCGGGACCGGTGAGCGGGCGAGCGGGCGGTGGACGGGTGGGATGACGGGCGGGGAGCGAGCCGGGTGGCTGTGCGGCCCGGCGGATGTCACGCGCGCCCGCGCCAGGGCACGGCGGCGCGTTCCAGCCGCAGCAGCAGCCCGTCGATGAGCAGACCGGACACCCCGATCGCGATGATCCCGACCAGCACCACGGGAGTGTTGTTGTAGTTGGCGGCGTCCTTGACCATGCCGCCGATCCCCGGCAGCCCGTTGACCAACTCGGCCGCGACGAGCGAGGAGTAGGCGACCCCGACGGCCAGCCGGACACCGGTGAGCGTCTCCGGCAGCGCGGACGGGACCACGACGTCCCTGACGACGTCCCGGCGTGAGGCGCCCAGCGCGCGGGCGGCCTCCACCAGATGCTTCGGAACGGCCGTGACAGCGGTCGTCGCGGAGACCGCCACCGGCGGGAAGGCGGCCACCGCGAGCAGCGTCACCTTGGGCGACTCGTCGATGCCGAGCCAGATGACGAGCAGTGAGAAGTACGCCAGCGGCGGCAGCGTGCGCAGGAAGGTGATCCAGGGCTCGAACAGCGACCGCACCCATCCGACGGTGCCCATCACCAGCCCGAAGAGCACCCCGGCCCCGATGCCGATCCCGGCCCCGAGCGCGATGCGCCGCAGGCTGATGCCCAGGTGCTCGATCAGCGTGGTGCCGTTGTAGCCGCGTACGCCGTCGTGCGTGGTGGACACCTCGACGAACGCGTCCCACACCTTGGCCGGCGGCGGCACCAGCGTCTCGCTCCAGGTCCCGGCAGCGGCCACCACCTGCCACAACGACAGGAAGAGCAGCAACGAGCCGACAGGAAGCCCGAGATGACGCACGCGCCGCCAGCCGGCCCGTGCCGGGGCGGCCACAGCAGAGGACGGCGGCGGCTTCCGCGGCGTGGGCGAAAGCCGCGACGTGGGCGACTCGGGCGACGAGGGATACGGGGGTGCCGTGGGCACGGGTGGCCTCCAGGGAGCGCCAGGACAGTGAGAACCGAGGCCGATGGAGCCGGACGACTCGGGTGAAGGCACCGAAGGTGAAGGTGCGACAGGGGAGAGGAACCGCCTTCACGGCGGCGGCGTCAGCGGCGACCGGTCCGAAGGACCGTCAGCACCGCACCAGGGACGCGACTAGCGACAACACGAAACGGGGCGCCGGCACAGGTCGATGACCAGGCGTCGCACCAACGAATCGGAAGTCATGGGCACCATTTCTACCTCAGCCGCCTGCCGCCACCAAGAGCCGTCCACTTGCTGGACCTCCCGCTTCCCGAGGGGTCTGATCGGCCCGTTTCCGGCAGGGGCAGGAGCCGTTCGCGTGTCGCCCCGATCCGGGCAAGGGCGGGGCAGTGGCCATGCGGACGGGGACGGGCATGGGGGAGAGGTCCACGGCGGGACCGAGGCAGTGACGGTGGAAGAGAGCGCAGCGGGGCAACGCCGGGCTGCGACCAAGGGCACCGGCCGATGACTGCCGGGCATGCCGCGGCGGATCCCGGCAGCGCGGCCGACGCCGGCGCGGATCCGTGGCGCGTCGTGCTCTTCGCGTTCTTGGTCGCCACGTCGGAGACGTACGTCTTCGTCGCGCGGGCGGACCGGGACAGTCCACAGGTGGTCCGTCTGCCGCTCGGCCGGGCACGGCCGCGGGAGGTGGTGGAGCGGCATGTCCCGCTCGGTCTCGTGTCCCTGGTCCCTGGACGAGGAGTCGCTGCACGAGGACCTGCGTCGCCCGGCAGTCCCCTTCGAGAGGTTCACCGAGCCCGGGGACCTGATCCGGACGGTCCCGCACGACGTACGCGATCCTCTCCACCACCTTGGGCGTCATGGTGTTCCGCGGGATGCTCCGGATTCCCTCGCGCAGCCGCTGCTCTGCCTCGCCCCCCAGTTCCATCGGACGCGATTCGGCCTGGCCCGGGGGCTGGCCGCCGGCGTCACCGCGCGAAGGCCCTGCACCGTCACCGCCATGCGCATCCGGCGTGACATCTCCGCTCCCTGAGTCGCCATGCCCGGATGTCGAGTCGCCATGTCCAGATCCCGGATGGTCGCAGCCGCCCCCGGAGTGCGAGTCCGGACTGCTCGCATGACGCCCGTCCTGAACTCCGCGGGCTTGGCCGTGATGGGTCGAAGAAGTGCCGTCCTGAGCGCCTGCGACGCCCGGCGCATCGTGGCTGGCTGGGGCCGACGCACCGTCGCTCGCACGCGCCGTGGCTTCGCCGGTGCGGGCGCCGTCGAAGGCCCCGGACCATGATCGGTCCGGGGCCTTTCGGCTGGTGCCCCCGGCGGGTTTCGACCTGCGACACCCGCTTGAGGAGTCTTCTCCGGGCGGGGCTGTGAGCTGCGGAGATGCGGGCCACGTAGTGTCTGACCAAGGGAAACACCCCTCCGCAGTGCTCAGGTGATCACGGTGCTTCCCGTACCCGCGTGAGCTGAATGCGTGCCGGTGGATGCGGTTCGACGAGGGCATGGGTTCCTCGGAGGAGCCGGCGAGTGGCCGGAGTGAGGCGCGGACGGCGTTTCGTCAGACCTTCTCGACTCGCACGGAGTGTCCCGCGAGGAGTTGATGCATGTCGTCGGTGTCGGAGGTGAAGAGGGTTACCTGAGCTCCCCGCCCGCGCGGCTCCCGGAAGATGGACCCGACCCGGAGCGCAGACTCCACTCCCGCCGGTGCGCAAGCTCCACCGCGGACAATAATCACCTCGATTCCGGCCACGATGGAGCATGTACGGATTTCGCAGCCCGTCCATACCCTTTCTGCCCATGAGACATCGGGGAAGCCCCCACCTTCCGGCCTGACCCGGGCGATCTCAAAGCACCGCAACCGGTGCGGAAACCGCAGTTCGCCTGTCTCCACAAGAGCGCGCAGGTGTGCACCGGCCCTCGGCCCGCGGCAGCGCCCTGGATTCCTCCCCGCGCGCTCCCGGCATCGCACCCGCACAGCCGCACCTTTCCCTGGCCCGCCCGAGCCGTCGGCCGGCGGGCCGGCCGCTGAATCTTGAACCGCTAGTCAAGGATGCTCATGCCCACAACGCACGATGCCCAGGTGCCGTCCGGCACACGCGAACCGACTCCCCCCTCGGACGGTCTGCAGGCCGGACTGAAGAACCGCCATCTGTCCATGATCGCCATCGGCGGTGTCATCGGCGCCGGCCTGTTTGTCGGGTCCAGCTCCGGTATCGCCACCGCAGGACCCGGCATCCTGCTGTCCTACGCCCTCGTGGGGACCATGGTCGTCCTCGTGATGCGGATGCTCGGTGAGATGTCCGCCGCCAACCCGACGTCCGGATCCTTCTCCGCCCACGCCGACCGTGCGCTGGGCCGCTGGGCCGGGTTCTCGATCGGCTGGCTGTACTGGTTCTTCTGGGTCGTCGTGCTCGCGGTCGAGGCGACCGCCGGTGCGGTGATCCTGGAGGGCTGGATACCGGCCGTGCCGCAGTGGGCCTGGGCCCTGATCGTGATGGTGGTGCTGACCGCCACCAACCTGGTCTCCGTCAGCTCCTACGGCGAGTTCGAGTTCTGGTTCGCGGGCATCAAGGTCGTGGCGATCGTCGCGTTCATCGTCGTCGGCGCCCTCGCTGTCCTCGGCGTCCTGCCCGGCGTGGACAGTCAGGGAGCCGGGCTGGCCAACCTGACCGACCACGGCGGCTTCCTGCCGAACGGACCGGGCGCCATCCTCACAGGCATGCTGCTCGTCGTCTTCTCCTTCATGGGCAGCGAGATCGTCACCCTCGCGGCCGGCGAGACCGCGAACCCGCAGCGTGCGGTCACCAGGGCCACCAACAGCGTGATCTGGCGCATCGCCGTCTTCTACCTCGGCTCGATCTTCGTCGTGGTGACGCTGCTGCCGTGGAACGACCCCTCTGTCACGGAGAAGGGCTCCTACGTCGCCGCCCTGGACTCCCTCGACATCGCGCACGCCGGCCAGATCATGAACTTCATCGTGCTGACGTCCGTGCTGTCCTGCCTCAACTCCGGCCTCTACACGGCCTCCCGCATGGCCTTCTCCCTCGGCGAACGTGGCGACGCGCCGAAGTCGTTCGCCCGGACCACCTCACGCGGAGCGCCGCTCGCCGCGGTACTCGCCTCGGTCGTCTTCGGATTCGTGGCGGTCTTCTTCAACTACGCGTACCCGGACACGATCTTCCTCTTCCTGGTCAACTCCTCGGGCGCCGTGGCGCTGTTCGTGTGGCTGGTGATCTGCTTCTCGCAGCTGCGGCTGCGGAAGGTCATCGAGCGGGAGGAGCCCGAGAAGCTGGTCGTGCGGATGTGGCTGTACCCGTATCTGACCTGGGCGACTATCGCGCTGATCGTATTCGTGCTGGGCTACATGCTCACCGACACCGAGCACGACAACCGCGAGATCCTCTTGCTGTCGCTGCTGGTCGCGGCGCTGGTCGTGGCGATCGCGCTGGTCCGCGAGCGGATCGGCGCGGGCGCCGGTGCACGGAAGCACGAGCGGGACCACTCCGCCGTACGGCCGTAGCGCGGGCCGTACGGTACGGACGGAGGAACTCAGGGCCCGCCCCGCCTGCCACGGCGGGGCGGTCCTGCCCGCGCGATGGGGCGCGAAAGCCCCGTGGCTGATCTCTCGCACGTGCGCCGATCCGAAGCCGGATCAGCAGGTCATTGCTCCGGCCGGAAGCCTTGCCTCGTCCTGACGAACTCACCCCACGGACAACCATGCGGTCCCGACACAGCGCGGTCCTCACCGGGCTGCCTCTCGTCCCGCTCACCGCGTGCACCGGTGACGGCAACGAGCCCGACCGTGCCGCCTGCGACATCGCCATGAGCGAGCATCTGAAGGAGGCCGCAGCGGGCACGTACCCCGCTGCCTGCGCCGGCATGGACGACAAGAGCCTGCGCCGGCTCGCGCGCGAGGTCCTCGCCGAACAGCCGAGGTCACCCTCCCCAGCCGTTGACCTCGGTTCCGTCGGGCAAAGGCGTCGGCCGCGTCACGCGGCGCAACACCCCGCGGCCGCCCGAGGCATCCTCCGGCCGGCCGCGGGGCTGGCGGCGGTGAACTGCCGGGCTACTGGCAGCGTTGAAGCGGGCTATGAAGCGGCCAAGCCGGATGAGCTGCTGCCCCCAGTCCCAGCCTCGGCGGACGATGAGGAGCCACCCGCTGCCGCGTAGACCATTACAGCTCCGCCCAATCAACTCCGCTGAGGCGAGGCTCACTTGCGCGACGAGATAGGTGCGATCTTGCCTGGACTTGACCTAGCATCGGGTTAGCGCGTTGGAGTGCAACATCCTGCGCGCAGTCGGATGACCTTATGCGTCGCCGTTGTGATCTACATCTGCATGGTGTAGGCGTTCCAACGGCGCGAGACCGGGGCAGCGTGCAGACTTTCACCTGTGCATCTCGCCCAATCGATGCTGGCTCGCACAGTCGTTTGAAGGTCCTCGACTCAGCATGGCCAGCAGTTCCTAGAGGAAAGCCGAGGGCACCGACCTCGGCAACTGAGACACCGCGTTGCGTCGAGCGTGGGGCTTCTCGGTTCGAGCCACTTCATTGTGGCCGAGCCGACGAATGGCCTGCGCGAGAGTTTTGGCTCGGTCACCTGATCAGAAAGGTACCGAAACCGTTGGACGCGGCCGTAACGCTCGCCATCCTCGCATTTTTTGGTGTGCTGTCGATTCTCCTCTTCGCCGTTCGTGGCTTCCTCGATCAGCTTTCCGACGTGTTTGCTTCCGCTGGGCGCGCCAGAGACGCTTGGTGTGCCCTCAAACAGGCTCGCAACGAGGAGACTCACGTGCGCTGCTTGTCGCAATGTACGGAGCCCGTTCAGTTTCCCGCCCGCTACTTGAGAGACTGGCGCAATCAAATTCCAGACTAGTGTGGGTGAGTCGTTACCTCCTCGGCGATCCCGCAGTGCCCCTACCTCGCTAGGAGACTTCTTTGCTGCGGCTTACTGTCTACGCACTCCTGGCGATTTCGTCAGGAGTAGCCAGCTTTTTTATCACCAACCCCACCCTCGTCAATATGACGGCTGGCCTCAGTGTCGGCCTGTTCGTGCCAGTGGTTGACGAGATAGCACAGAACTGGGGGCATATCAGACAGCTTTGGTACTCACTGCGCTATCGCAACCGTTCCATTCGTGTCTCGACCTCGTATCTGTTCAAAATCTACGTTGACGGAAAGTATCTGCTGATTCGGGGATCGCGGTACCGCACTCAGTTCCAGCCGGTGGGCGGGGTGCATAAGGTTTCGCCTCAGGGGAACGCTGCGCTTTCTGCCATGGGGGTAACGGATGATGACCTGATCCCTCTTGATTCCGTGAGCTATGGCGATCTACGCGTACGAGTTCCAGGGAAGCAGATATTTCAGTTTTTTCGATGGTTCGACTCTCGGCAAGGTCGTGAGGATTCTCCATGGCGAGAGTTCCAGGAAGAGTTGCTTGCTACTGGCATTCTGCCGCTAGATAAATTCCCGCATATTATGCATAATTATCTCGGGCGAGAGGTGGATCGGATTCGCTACAGTCCGTGGGCTGAATCGCTGGAGATTCTGGTGGCGGACGTTTATGAGCTTGTGCCGACTCAAAAACAAGAGGACGCACTGCGTCAGCTGGCTGCTACTGGCCATCCGGACATCGTGTGGGTCTCCTCGCAACAGATCAAACGTCGCGGTGCCGTCGCGAGACAACCGCAGACCATTGAGATTTCGGCACACAGTCAACGGATCCTGTGACGAGGTCGGCGGAGCGGCTTTGGGGTGGCGCGGGTCTGTCAAACGAGCGGGTCTGTTCCGTAGTCGGTGGTGACGGTGAGTCTCAGTCTGTGATCATCGAGCGTGCTTGATGCGAACGCGCTTGTGGG
>NZ_JBHMCY010000060.1:0-45751 GCF_042430725.1 Streptomyces cinereospinus
CCCGCGGCCGGGGCGTGCGCCTGCCGCCCGGCGGCGGCCCGCGGCCGGCTGCCGCCCGCGCCCCGCCGCGGATGCGCGCCGTGACGCCCGTACGCCCCGAACGTCGCGCGCGGTCCGCCGCGCCCGTACGCCCCGCAGCGGCCGAACGCCCGGCGCGTGCCCGGCGCCGGGGGCGGGCTCGTCTCGCGCGGGCGCAGGACCAGGGCCACCGACAGCGACGCGGCGGCCGGCACCAGGGCCAGCAGGGTCAGCGCCGCCGGGACCGGCAGGGCACGGTCCGCGGCGAGGAACCGGGCCGTCGCTCCGTCGAACGGCATGCCGGTGAGGTCGCCGCGCAGGTGCAGGAAGAGCAGGAGGGCCAGCGCCGAGCCGAGCGTCGTCGCCAGGGCGGTCGTCGTGGCCGCGACGGTCATCAGGCGGGCCGGGCCCAGGCCGATCGCCGACAGACCGGGGCGCGGGCGGGTGCCGGGGTCGGTGCGGGCGACGGCGACGGCGAAGTGGACGGTGGCGGCCAGCGGAACCGTGCACCAGGCCAGGCGGAGCACGGCGGCGGGGGGATCCTCGGGGTGGCCCAGCGCGTAGCCGAGGGTGCACAGCAGCAGGAGGCCCGTGCCGGCCGACGCCGTCGCGACGAGCAGGCGGCGCAGCTGGACGGCGGGGTGGGCGCCGCGGGTCAGACGGAGAGCGAGCACGCGGCCCGGCCTTCCGCCTCGGGGACCGGCGGCAGGTGCACGGTGGAGACACACCGCCCGTCCAGCAGGGCGACCGTCCGGTCGGCGAGGGCCGCGGTCGCCGCGTCGTGGGTGGCGAGGACCACCGTGATGCCGTGCGAGCGGACCGCCGTGGTGAGGGTGCGCAGCACGTGCCCGCGGTCGGCGTGGTGCAGCGGGGCGGTGGGCTCGTCGGCGAAGAGGACCGTCGGTGCGGGGGCCAGCGCACGCGCGATGCACACCCGCTGCCGCTCGGCCTGCCGCAGCGTCTGCGGGTGTCTGCGCGCGCAGTCGCCGACGTCGAGGCGCTCCAGCCACTCCAGGGCGACCGTCTTGGCCTGCCGCCGTCCGGCGCCGCGCAGCATCAGGGGGAGCGCGGCGTTCTCCCAGACGTTCAGCTCCGGTACGAGGACGGGGGCGGGGTCGATCCAGGCGAACCGCTCGCGGCGCAGCCGTTCGCGGACGACCGGGCCCATGGTGTGCACCGGGACGCTGTTGAACCAGATCTCGCCGTCGCGGGGACGCAGCAGGCCGGACAGGCAGGACAGCAGGGTGCTCTTGCCGCTGCCGCGCGGTCCGGTGACGGCGAGGATCTCGCCCTCCCGGACGCCCAGCGAGACACCGCAGAGCGCGGGGGAGCCGTCGGGGTGCTGGTAGTGCAGGGCGCGTGCCCAGAGGACGTCGTTGTCCGGCGGAGCCACCATGGGCGTACACCTCAGTTCGGATCCGTATGTGCCTGCCGGCTCCCTCCTGCGGGGGAACGAAGGCTGGGCCGATCGGTCACTGGGCACGCTAGGCAGCGGTCACCGGGGTCCCGGACAGCACACGGCCCCGGGCCGCCGTTTCTCACTCGAACGGACGGCGCCGGGGCCGTGGCCGGTCATCCCGAGGGAAGATCACGGCGTCGGCCGGCCCGAGGACGACCGGAAGGCGGTCAGAGCTTCGTCCACGCCTCCGTCAGCGTGGCCCGCAGGATCTGCTCGATCTCGTCGAACGTCTCCTGGGTGGAGATCAGCGGCGGGGCGAGCTGGACGACCGGGTCACCGCGGTCGTCGGCCCGGCAGTACAGGCCGTTGTCGAACAGCGCCTTGGACAGGAAGCCGTACAGGACGCGCTCGGTCTCCTCCTCGTCGAAGGACTCCTTGGTCGCCTTGTCCTTCACCAGCTCGATGCCGTAGAAGAAGCCGTTGCCGCGGACGTCGCCGACGATCGGCAGGTCGTGCAGCTTCTGCAGGGTCCGCAGGAAGGCGCCCTCGTTGTCCAGCACGTGCTGGGTGAGGTTCTCGCGCTCGAACAGGTCGAGGTTGGCGAGGCCCACCGCGGCCGACACGGGGTGGCCGCCGAAGGTGTAGCCGTGCAGGAAGGTGTTGTCGCCCTTGTAGAACGGCTCGGCGACGCGGTCGGAGACGATGCACGCGCCGATCGGGGAGTAGCCCGAGGTCATGCCCTTGGCGCAGGTGATCATGTCCGGGACGTAGCCGAACTTGTCGCAGGCGAAGATCGTGCCGAGGCGGCCGAAGGCGCAGATGACCTCGTCCGACACGAGCAGCACGTCGTACTGGTCGCAGATCTCGCGGACCCGCTGGAAGTAGCCGGGCGGCGGCGGGAAGCAGCCGCCGGCGTTCTGCACCGGCTCCAGGAAGACCGCGGCGACGGTCTCGGGGCCCTCGAAGAGGATCTGCTGCTCGATCTGGTCGGCGGCCCAGCGGCCGAAGGCCTCGGGGTCGTCGCCGTGGATCGGGGCGCGGTAGATGTTGGTGTTCGGCACCTTGTGCGCGCCCGGGACGAGCGGCTCGAAGGGGGCCTTCAGGGCGGGCAGGCCGGTGATGGACAGGGCGCCCTGCGGGGTGCCGTGGTAGGCGACCGCGCGGGAGATGACCTTGTACTTGGCCGGCTGGCCCTTGAGCTTGTAGTACTGCTTGGCGAGCTTCCAGGCGGTCTCGACCGCCTCGCCGCCGCCGGTGGTGAAGAAGACCTTGTTCAGATCGCCCGGGGCGTGGTGGGCGAGGCGCTCGGCCAGCTCGACGGCCTTGGGGTGGGCGTACGACCAGACCGGGAAGAAGGCCAGCTCCTGGGCCTGCTTGAAGGCGGTCTCGGCGAGCTCGACGCGGCCGTGACCGGCCTGGACCACGAACAGACCCGCCAGACCGTCGAGGTAGCGCTTGCCCCTGTCGTCGTAGATGTGGGTGCCTTCGCCGCGCACGATCGTCGGTACGGGGGAGTTCTCGTAGGAGGACATGCGGGTGAAGTGCATCCACAGGTGGTCGTACGCGGATGTGCTGAGGTCCTTGGTACTCACGGTTATCGGGTTCCCCACATGTAGGTCTGCTTCTTGAGCTTGAGGTAGACGAAGCTCTCGGTGGAGCGCACGCCGGGCAGGGCCCGGATGCGTTTGTTGATGACGTCCAGCAGGTGGTCGTCGTCCTCGCAGACGATCTCGGCGAGGATGTCGAACGAGCCCGCGGTCATCACCACGTACTCCACTTCCGACATGCCGGTCAGCGCGTCGGCCACGGACTCCGTGTCGCCCTCGACGTTGATCCCGACCATCGCCTGCCTGCGGAAACCCACGGTGAGCGGGTCCGTGACGGCGACGATCTGCATCACGCCCTGGTCGAGGAGCTTCTGCACGCGCTGGCGCACGGCCGCCTCGGACAGGCCCACGGCCTTGCCGATGGCGGCGTACGGCCGGCGGCCGTCCTCCTGGAGCTGCTCGATGATCGCGAGGGAGACGGCGTCCAGCTGGGGACCGCCGCTCCTGGACTCACGGGAGGACTCACGGAAGGACTCGCGGAGATCCCGCGAGTTCCTCTGGTCTGCGCTTCGACTGGCCACGGCCTCACTGTGCACGACGTCTCGACAGTTTCGCAAGGCGACAGTGATGATATTCGTCGTCTGTGGTCGAGAATCTTGCGGATATCGCAGATTCGACGCGGCAGGGGGTGTTGAAATCGTGGGGCTTCCGATTAGTGTGGATGTCTCAGCCATGGGACACCGAACCTGGAGGGCCGGCAGTGAGCACCGAGCTGCGTCGTCTGCGCAACTACATCGACGGAGAGTTCCGGGACGCCGCCGACGGACGGACCACCGAGGTGGTGAACCCGGTCACCGGCGAGGCGTACGCCACCGCGCCGCTGTCCGGGCAGGCCGATGTCGACGCCGCGATGGCGGCCGCCGCGGCGGCGTTCCCGGGGTGGCGGGACACCACCCCGGCCGAGCGGCAGAAGGCCCTCCTGAAGATCGCGGACGCGTTCGAGGAGCGCGCCGAGGAGCTCATCGCGGCCGAGGTGGAGAACACGGGCAAGCCGGTCGGGCTGACCCGCTCCGAGGAGATCCCGCCGATGATCGACCAGATCCGCTTCTTCGCGGGCGCGGCGCGGATGCTGGAGGGCCGCTCGGCCGGCGAGTACATGGAGGGCCTGACCTCCATCGTCCGCCGCGAGCCGGTCGGCGTCTGCGCGCAGGTAGCGCCGTGGAACTACCCGATGATGATGGCCGTGTGGAAATTCGCGCCGGCCGTCGCCGCGGGCAACACCGTGGTGCTGAAGCCGTCGGACACCACCCCCGCCTCCACCGTGCTGATGGCCGGCATCATCGGCGCGATCCTGCCCAAGGGCGTCTTCAACGTGGTCTGCGGCGACCGCGGCACCGGCCGCGCGATGGTCGAGCACCCGACCCCGGCGATGGCCTCCATCACCGGCTCGGTGCGCGCCGGCATGTCCGTCGCCGAGTCCGCCGCCAAGGACGTCAAGCGGGTCCACCTGGAGCTGGGCGGCAAGGCGCCGGTCCTCGTCTTCGAGGACACCGACATCGCCAAGGCCGTCGAGGACATCTCCGTGGCGGGCTTCTTCAACGCCGGCCAGGACTGTACGGCGGCCTGCCGCGTCCTGGTCCACGAGGCGATCCACGACGAGTTCGTCGCCGCCCTCGCCAAGGCCGCCGCCGACACGAAGACCGGCCGGCCGGACGACGAGGACGTGCTGTACGGGCCGCTGAACAACCCCAGCCAGCTCAAGCAGGTCGAGGGCTTCATCGAGCGGCTGCCCGCGCACGCGCGCGTCGAGGCCGGCGGCAAGCGGGTCGGCGACACGGGCTACTTCTTCGCGCCCACCGTCGTCTCGGGCGTCCAGCAGGACGACGAGATCGTCCAGAACGAGGTCTTCGGCCCGGTCATCACCGTGCAGTCCTTCCGTGACGAGGACCAGGCGGTCGCGTACGCCAACGGCGTCGAGTACGCCCTCGCGTCCTCCGTCTGGACCAAGGACCACGGCCGGGCGATGCGGATGTCTAAGCAGCTCGACTTCGGCTGCGTGTGGATCAACACCCACATCCCGCTGGTCGCCGAGATGCCGCACGGCGGCTTCAAGAAGTCCGGCTACGGCAAGGACCTGTCGGCGTACGGATTCGACGACTACACGCGGATCAAGCACGTGATGACGTCGCTGGAGGCCTGACCGCCCCCGCACCGCGCCCGCCGGGCGTGCGGTGACACCGAACTCGGCCCCGGACGGAGGGACGGTCCGTCCGGGGCCGTGGTGTGTCCGGGGCCGTGGTGTGCGCGGGCACGTGCGGTGCGGGGGCGGGTGCGATCGTGGGCGTGGGACGCCCGGACCCCGGTCAGCCGGTCCCGCGGGCACCGCCGGCCGCCGGCGGGGCGGCGATCTCGCAGACCACCGGGTCGCCCGCGAAGCGCGCGATGTCCGACCCCAGCAGCTCCAGGGTGCAGTCGGCCCGGCCGCTGCCGCAGAAGACCCGGCCCATCGCGGGGACGGCGGAGTCCAGGACCACGGTGACGGCCGGATCACCGCACAGGGGGCTCACTCCGCCGGACTCCATCCGCAGCGCCTCCAGCACGTCCGGGCCCGCCGGCTTCAGCGCGCTGCGGCGCACGCCGACGGCGGCGGCCAGCCGCCCGTACTGCAGCCGGGCCGGTCCCGGGAGGCCGGCGAGCACCACCCGGTCGGCGTCGTCCTGGAAGGCCAGGGCCTTCACCGACCGCTCGATGGAGAACCACGTGCGCGACCGGATGTCCTCGGCCGTGCGGATCCCGGCGTGCTGATGGACCGTGAAGTCGACCCCCCGCGCCGAGAGCAGCTCGGCCAGCGGGAGTCGGCCGTCGGGGTGCCTGTCGTCCATCGCTCTCCTGTCACCGGTCGTCTGCCATCGGGCACCTGTCATCCGGCACCGGTCGTCTGCCGACGCGTTCCGGGCACAGGGCGATCGTAGTGAAACGCCCCGTTCCCTCCGCCGGTTTCACGGCTCCCGGTCGGCGCCCGTCTGCGCCTTGCCGCCCGCGCCGGCGCCGTCCTCGGAAGCGTCACCGGGGCGGACGGCGCTGCCGGCGCGCATGCCGGCCGCGACGGCCGCCGTCGCCAGCAGCGCGACGGCGCCGAACACCAGCCAGGCCGCGCCGCCCCACGCGCTCCACAGTGCCACCCTCACGGCCGGCCCCAGGGCGGTCCCGGCGCCGAACGCGGCCTGCCAGGCGCCCATGTAACGGCCGACCAGCTCCGGCCGGGCGGCGTGCGCGGGGTAGGCGAGCAGACCGTCTCGCCGAGCGACCACACCACCGTCGCCACCGCGAACACCGCGAACACCGCGAACACCGTGAACACCGCGACGTGCGGCGGCAGCGCGTACGCGGCGACGCCACCGGCGACCAGCACGATTCCGCCGGCCGCGGCGGCCCGCCGGGGTCAGTGCTGGGTCCACCGGGTCACCAGCAGCTCGCAGCAGATCACCACCAGGCCAATGACGCCGATCAGACCGCCGTAGACCCAGGTGGGCCACCCGGCGTCCCGCACGGCCAGCGGCAGGACGGCGACGTACTGGATGCGCCGCGTAGAGCGGCATCCCCAGGACGCAGACCAGGAAGCGGACGTCCCGGACCACCGCCAGGTAGCCGGACCCGCCCGGGCCGCGCCGTCGGCGCCCGCGCCGGGGGCCGGCCGGCGGGATCGCCCACCAGCTGATGACCGCGCACGCCAGGGCGGCGACGGCCTCCACCCAGAACAGCAGCGGATACGACACGGCGGCGAGCACCGCCCCCAGCAGCGGCGCGACGGTGGTGCCGAGGTTCGTGGCCAGGGGCACCGGTGGCGGCCGGGGTGCCAGGGTCACCGGTGCCCGGCGGCCGGGCGGGTCGACGCGAAGAAGTCGTCGTGGACGCCGACGCCGGTGACGGGCGGCTCGGCCAGGCAGATGCCCCGCAGCAGCAGCTCCGTGGCGTTGCGCGGCTCGTCGCCGTCCCGGATCCGGACGGGCGGATCACGCGGCTCGCTCATCGGCGGCTCCCTGGACGAGCCGCCGGACCGCGGCGGACCGTGCGACGAGATCGACGTGAGCGGTGGCCAGGAAGGAACCGGGTTCGCAGAAGCGGACCCGGTCCACGAGGGTGCAGTCGTCGAGGTCCACGACGAAGAGTTCGCTCGCGCCGGTCAGGAAGGCGTGCCGGGTGTCCTCGGCGACGGCGAGGTAGAGCGGGGCCGGGGTGTTCTTGGCGCAGACGAACGGCGGCTCGGGCACCTCGTCCTCGAACAGCACGGTCCGGCGGACCACGTTCAGGTCCGAGTCGAGCAGGTAGAAGGCGTTGGGGAAGGCGGGCACGGCGATGAACGTCTCGCCGTCCCGCTCGAACAGCGCCTGGGAGGTGACCCGCAGGAACCCCGGGTCGGTGAACCGGCCGAGCCGGGTGACGCCCCGCGGGCTCCAGCGGTACTTCTCCAGCGCGCCCGGGCCGTGCACGACCACGTTGTTCCGCCACTTGGAGATGTTGTGGCAGGAGACGTAGAACACGGCCGGGTCGACCGGGTCGATCTCGGCGTGGGCGGCGCAGGAGGTCTGCGGCACATGGGTGGTCGTGGTGCCGGTGCGCTCGTCCCGGACGAAGAAGCCGGACCGCGGGAACGGGGCCCGCGCATAGGCGTCGACGTCGAAGGGGGTGCCGGGCGCGTCGCGGAAGCCCGCGGCGGCGACGTCCGCCTCCAGGCCCATGTCCACGCCGACGTGGTACCCGGCCGGGGAGTACTGGAGCTGGTGCAGGGTGTCCCGGATGAAGGGCCGCACCGCGTCGACACGGCGCTCGACGCCGGTGGCCGGTTCGTAGGTGAGCAGTTCGCACCCGATGAGGTCCGCGCCGCCCCGGTAGCGGGCGAAGCGGTCGGCCGACGCGACGGCGGTGAGGCCGACGACCCCGGGTGCCGTCTCGCAGTTCGTCGAGCTGAGCATCCGGCCGTAGTCGAGTTTCTCCGGGGCGGGCCACAACCGTTCCTCCCGGCTGCCGAGAACCCGTACGTACGGAGCCTGCTTGAAGGAGACGACGATGTCACCGGCCGTGGTCTGCACGAATTCGTGCGGATGCATGAAGTAACCGAGCAGCTGTTCCGGAGCGGTGTGCCCGTACGGCAGCTCGGTTCCGGCCAACCCGTCCTTGATGACGTCCAGTTGGCGGTCGCGGAGTTCGTCCACGGGAACGCGCGTCTCGTGCACCAGCCCGGCGGCGAAGTCGACGAACTTGTACAGCTCGGCCCGCCCGTCGGCGGAGAGTCCCGATATCAGCAGGACCTTCTCGGAATACCGGCCGGCCAGGGATAACGTCACCGGAGCCATTCGAGTGCCCTTCGGAGAATCGACACGCAGTTGCTGGTGAGCAGGGACTCGACGTGGAACTGGAAGGTGCAGAAGTTCTCGGAGCGCATCGCGACGATCCGGCCGTCGGGCGTTCCGGCGATCTCCACCCCGGCCGGCGCGATCTCGGGCCGCTCGACGAAGAAGGTGTTGTAGAAGCCCACCGGCTCGTGCTGGCCGAAGAGGTCCACCTGCTGCTGCACGCCCTGGAGCGGCGGATCGACCCGGACGACCTCCATGCCCAGGTGCTGGGAGACGATCTGGTGGCCGAGGCAGACGGCGATGAACGTGGCCCGGGACTCCAGCAGTTCGCCGACCAGCTCGCGCACCCGGCGCATCTTGGGGTCGGTGTCGTCGCGGGGGTCGCCGGGGCCCGGGCCGATCAGCACCAGATCGGCGGCGGACAGGTCCAGTCCGGGGTCGTCGTAGTCGCGGACGGTCACCTCCAGCCCCAGGTACTTCAGGACGTGCCCGAGCATGTGGGTGAACTCGTCCTCGTTGTCGACGATGAGGACGGACTTGCGGGCCGGCGCCTCGGTCAGCACGCTGCCCTGCTGGTCGTCGGTCCAGAAGCGGGACAGGTAGGTGTTGCGCGACTGCAGGATGCGCTCGACGTGGTCGTCGACGTACCGGTCGAGCACCGGCTGGGTGCTCTCGGTGCTGTGCAGGGCCCTGAGCAGGCCGGCGATCTTGGCCTGGACCTCCTTGGTCTCCTTCTCGGGGGAGGAGTCCCGTACCACGCTGCAACCGCTCTGCAGGATGGCGTCGCCGGTCGCGGAGACCTCCATCGTGCGGATGGTGATGGCGCTGTCCAGGTACTCCGCGCCGGTCTGGTCCAGGCCGTGCACCATGATCGCCGACGAGTAGTAACGGCGCGACTCGCGCTCGTACTTGTGGATGATCCGGGCCGCGTTCTCCAGCGGGCTGCCGATCATCGTGGCCGCGAACATGGAGTCGCGGAACGCGTCGATCTTGTCCATCCGGCTGTGGCCCTCGAGGAAGTACTCGGTGTGGACGAGCGAGCCCATCTCCTTGAGATAGGGACCCTTGACCACACCTCCCTCCGAGCAGATCCGGGCCATCATCTTCAGTTCCTCGTCGACGACCTGGAACAGCTCGTTGATCTCCTTCGGGTCGGTCAGGAACTCGATGAGGTCGGAACGGCTGTGCAGGGCCGTCTTGGGCAGCGTGCCGCAGATCGGGTTCATCACCACCGTGTCGCCCGTGAAAGAGATGTGCCGTTCGGGCGACGAGCCGATGAAATACTTCTCGCCGTCGAAGAAGCAGAACGTCAGATAGGCGCCCAGTTCATTGCGGACCAGCCGCCGGAACACGGCCCGCGCGACGTCCGCATTGAATCCCTCGATATGCACCCGGCCGCGCCGGGAGATCAGGAAATTCGATCCCTCGCCCCGGCAGATCTCGTCCTCGACGACCCGGCGGATGATGTCGGTGAATTCCTCGTCGCTCACGTCGAAAACGACGTCGCCGACCGTGAAGTCCGGCTCGGCACTGTCCATGAGCTCGTCCAGGTCCACCTCGCGGCACTCGTCGGCGACCAGGGCGATGACGGGTTCGCCGCCGTCGTGCAGCACGAAGCCGCGCTCCTTCAGCTGCGCGTACGGCACCATGCTGATGACCGGCAGACCGGTCGGCCGGGGCAGGTCCTCCAGCAGCTCGACGCGGTGGATCTCGCCGGTGGCGAGGCGGGTGACCCCGTCCCGGCGGTAGAGGCAGAAAGGCCTGGCGTGGACAGTGGCCGTAGCGGACATATTTTTATCTCTCGATCTTGCGGACAAGGAAATCTTCCAGGACCAGATGGTCCATTGCGGTGCCGAGGAAGCAGCGCAGCGCATCCTCGGGCGAGGATACTATCGGCTCTTCTGCGACATTGAAAGAAGTATTCAGCAGGCAGGGTACGCCCGTCTCCTGCTCGAATATCCGGAGCAGCTCCGCGAGAGCGGGTTCCTGCTGCGCGGAAATCGTCTGAATGCGGCCCGTGCCGTCGACGTGGATCGCCCCGCTGGCCAGGTCGCCGTACTCCTTCTTGACCGGAAATACGAAGGTCATATGAGGTGAGGTTTTCTTCTTCCCCATCTCGAAGACCCGGGGCGCCACGGATTCCAGCACCATGGGGGCGAACGGCCGGAAGGTCTCCCGCTTCTTCACCCGGATGTTGATGATGTCCCGGATGTCGGGGAACGAGGGGTTGGCCAGGATGCTGCGGTGCCCCAGGGCCCGCGGCCCGTACTCCACCCGGCCCCGGAACCAGCCGACGACCACCTTCTCGCGCAGCAACCGGGCGGTGCGGGCGATCAGTTGCTCCCGCGGCAGCCGCTCCCAGCGCACCCGGTCACCGACCGCGCGCAGCGCCGCCTCCGCGGCCCCGGAGCCGTACGACGGCCCGAGGTACGGCGTGGCCGCGCCGCGCGGCCGCTTCCCCGCGAGGAAGCACGGATAGAAGCCGGCCCCGATCGCCACCCCGGGATCGCTCGCGCCGAAGCTCACGTCCAGCTCGGTGAAGGACGAACGCTCCAGTAACTTCGTGTTGTTGACGCAGTTCAGCGCCACCCCGCCCTCCACCAGCAGCCGCGGCAGGGAGGTCCGGGTCTCCAGGTGGGCCAGCTGGTGGGCGGTGACGGCCTCCACGGTGTCCTGCGCCCACCGGGCCACCCGGACCTGGAAGTCCCAGTCGTCGCGCGGACCCTGCCGGTCGAAGATCCGGTCGAAGCAGGCGTAGTACGACTGGGTGTCCAGCAGGACGTTGTCGAAGGACAGCTCGTAGCGCCCGCCGGGCAGCAGTTTCACGACGTGCTGCAACAACGGATTGACACCCGCCGGAGCGGAGGCGAAGGCACTCAGCCCCATCACCTTGTACTCGTCGTTGTTGGGCATGAACCCCAGATAGCGGGTGACCTTACTGTAGAGCAGGCCGAGGGAGTGCCGGATGGGGATCGCGGACTCCTCGAAGACGGTGATCCGCCCGTCCCGCACCTCCCCCGTGATCGACGAGTGGTGCTCGGCCCGGCCGTCGGTGACCAGGAAGGCGGCGTCCCCGCCGCCCGACAGGTAGTGACCGCACATCAGATGGGCCAGGTGGTGCGGCACCAGCAGCAGCTTCTCCGCCGGGACGGCCACCCCGGTGCGGTCGCGCAGGTCGGCGAGGACGGCCTCGCGCGACACCAGGGAGGTGTACAGCTCGCTCAGCCGGGCCAGCGCGTCGAACTTGTCCGCCGCGGAACCCGGGCCGGCCACGATGTCGCCGAGCTGCTCGTCCATCACCCGGTCGGAGAAGTCCCAGGGGAAGGCGTAGTGGTCGACGTCGTCCGGCTCGATCTCGGCGTCGCGCAGGCACCACTCCAGGGCCCGGACCGGGAAGTCGGAGGTCCGCTTCCGCCGGGAGAGCCTCTCCTCCTCCACCGCGGCGACCAGTTCGCCGTCCACGAAGACGCAGGCGCCGGCGTCATGGCCCAGGACCCGGTTGCGGTCCCTGCCCGCGCGCCGGTAGAGGCGGCCGAACAGCTCGGCGGAGCCGGTGAATCCGTTGTATCCGACGGTGATCAATGCGGCTGTTCCCCTTTCGTGGTCGAGCGGGTCGTCAACGCAGGTAGGCGAGTTTCAGGTCCAGTTCGGACAGTTCCTGCTCGGCCGTCGACTCGTTCGTCACGCCTCCGCCGCAGCTGAGCACGGTCTCGTCGCCGTCGGCCTCGCCGCAGGTGACGATGGTGTTGGACACCACCTCGCGGGTCGCGGCCCGGTAGATCCCCAGCGCCCCGGAGTAGAAGCCGCGGGGCCGCTCCTCGATCTCCGCCACGACCTCCTGCGCGCGCAGTTTCGGCGCCCCCACGACCACACCGCGCGGGAACGTGCCGAGCAGGCACGCGCCGAGCCCGGTCCCCGGCGGCAGGTCGCCGAGGACGTCCGTGGCCAGGTAGGTGGTCGGCCCGATGACCAGCGGTCGCAGCAGCCGCTCGACCCGCACCCGGCCCGGCAGGGCGAGCGCGCCGATGTCGTTGCGCTCCAGGTCCACCAGCATCACGTGCTCGCTGAAGTACTTGGGATCCTCGCGCAGCCGCCGGATCTCGGCGCCGGACCCGTCGTCCGCGCCCGCGGTCCCGGCGAAGACCCGGGTCGCCATCCGGTCGCCCGCGACGGTGACGTGCGGCAGCGAGCAGGCGCCGAAGATCCGGGTGCCGGCCGCCGACAGCCAGTACGCGTACGTCGCCGAGTCGTAGCGCCCGGCGATCGTCGCGAAGTACGTGTGGACCGGGGCGTACGGGCGGACCCGCACCTGGACCGAGATCACCGCCTGGTAGACGTCACCCTTGTCGAAGTAGCGCCTGGCGAGCGCCAGTTGCCGCGCGTACCGGTCCGCGTCGAGCCCGCTCACCACCCGGGTCAGCGGCTCGCCGGGGCCCGGCGGGAGGTCGGACCCGGCCGGCGCGGCACAGCCGCGGGCGAGGTCCAGCAACTCCTCCGCGTGCCGCCCGTGGGTCCGCGGCATCCCCCCGGTCTCGTCGTAGACCGCCGCCGAGCCGATCCTGGCCAGGACCGCCAGGGGGTCGCGCGGCCGGGCCGCGGCCGGCGCGGCCGGCAGTTCCGGCGGCCGCAGGCTCCACTGGAGGTCGTGGGAGAGCGCGAAGACGACGTCCCCGACGAAGGGCTCGCCGGCCGCGGCCGCGTCGGCCGCGCACTGCGCCTCGTCGAGCGCGCCGGCCAGCCGCGCGGGCGGCAGCGGCCCGTGCTCCGTGACCGTGCGCACCTCGTCGAGGACGGCCAGCAGCAGCTGCCGGCGGCCGTCGGGGCCGGTCAGCCGGTAGCAGAACACGTCGGCGAAGCGCTCCTCCATCAGCCGCAGCAGCCGGTACGGCGCGCCGCCGAAGGGCTCGCCGGACCGGGCGCGGGGTCCGACGCGGGACGGTGCCGGCATCAGACCGTGAAGCCGAACGCGTCGCGGCGCACCAGGTGCAGGTCCTGCCGGCGTTCGCCGCGGATCCGTCCGTTCGCCTCCTCGGAGTAGAACAGCCGCACGAAGCGGTCGGTGAGGTCGGCGTACTCGGGCCGGTAGCGGATGGTCCGCTCGTCGCGCGTGATGATCCCCAGGTCCTCCAGCGCCGCGAAGGCCGTGTCGAAGCGGTCCAGCGGGCGCGACCCGGGCGGGTAGAACGAGTGGAACGTGTCGATGTCCAGCTCCGTGTGCTTCATGGCGAGCACGAGATGGCGGCGCAGGGACTCCTCGGCGGTCAGCGGGTAGTGCTTCTCCACCGCGCTCTCGCCGGCCTCCACCTTCTTCATGTACTGGCGGTAGTTGAAGGTGTTGAGGTAGGTGTAGCCGTGCGAGTGGCTGTAGCCGCTGGAGCCGAGCGCCAGGACGTAGCCGTTCTTGCCCCAGTGGTTGTCCTGGTAGTGGAAGATCCAGTCGTCGCGGGGGAAGAGGTTGCGCGAGTACTGCCAGTAGCCGAGGGCCGCCATCCGGCGCTTGGCGTACCGGTACAGCGCCAGGCTGCGCCGGAACAGGTCGCTCGGTTCCTCCGCGCGCAGGGTCGTCCTGTTGATCGACCCCTCCCGGACGGACAGCGTGAACAGGGTGATCTGGGTGGGGACCGGGTCCAGCGCGGCGACCGCGTCCATGGTGCGTTCCATGTTGTCGAACGCCTCGCGCTCGATGCCCGCGATCAGGTCGATGTTCACGTTGGGGACGCCGCTGGCGACCATGTTGTCGTACGTCGTGACGACCTCGTCCGGGCTGTCGTTGCGCCGGGACTTGCGCAGGATCTCCGGGTCGAGGCTCTGCACGCCCATGGACAGCCGGTTGACGCCGCGCTCGGCCATCACCCGGATGCGGTCGCGGGTCGCCGAGTCGGGGGAGCACTCGTAGGTGATCTCCCGGCACTCGGAGAGGTCGAACTGGCCGATGACCCGGTCGAACAGGAAGTGGATCTGCTCCTCGTCGAGGCGGCTGGGGGTGCCGCCCCCGACGAAGACGGTCTCGACCTTCCGGCCGGCCACCGCCGGCCGGTAGCGCCGCGCCTCCTTCTCCAGGCAGCGCAGATAGTCCCAGATGACCTGCGTGTCGTCCTGCACGACGGCGACGCTGTAGTAGCAGAAGCTGCACTTCTGCCGGCAGAACGGGATGTGGATGTACAGGTTGAACGGGAAGACGGTGCTCCCGTCCCACAGCTCCTCCGGGGTGAGGCCGGTGACCCCCTCCGGCTGCCCGATCTCCTCCAGCGTCGCGTTGTTGCGCACCACCCGGAAGGACCGCCCGCCCTCGGCGACGCGGTGCGCCAGGTTGTGGGTGAAGGAGTCGTAGTTGTCGATGATGACGACGGTCACGACGGGCTCTCCGTCGGCGCAGCGGGCCGTACGGCCCTGGCCTCGATCTCCAGCACCAGGTCCGGGCGGCACACGTCGACGTGGTTCACCAGGCGGGGGAAGCCGAGTCCCCGCTCCCGGGCGTACCGTTCGAAGGCGGCCCGCACCTCGTCGCCCTTGCAGTAGACGTACGCCGAGGCGATGTCCGGCGGTGTCATGCCGGTGGTCGCCAGCAGGTCGAAGAAGGACCGCATGGTGTGGTCCACCAGCGCGCCGAGATCACCGCTGAGCGAGGACCCGTCACGGGTCACGCTGGAGATGCCCGAGACGTTGACGGTGCGCAGGCCGTTGGCGAGCGACTCGTTGGCCCGCACGAACCGGGGGCCGTAGCTGACCGGCGGGCACTGCAGTCCGGTGTCGAAGGTGCCGAACTCGCCGTCGTCCGCGTCGGTGGCCTCGACCAGCACGCTGATCAGCGCGTCCCCGGGCAGCGCCGCGCCGATGCCGGTGCTGGCCGGGTAGCGGGTGAGTCCCCAGGCGTCGAAGTAGGTGTTGCGGACGGTGTTGAAGTCGTCGTAGTGGACGTCGATGTCGCTGATGAAGTACCACGTGCGGCCGATGTGGCGGGGTGTGAGGCCGGCCCGGGCGAGTGCCTCGGCGACCGTCTCGAAGGCGTCCGTCGCCTGCCGGACGAAGGAGGTCCCGGCGGCCCGGTGCACCGCGCACAGCAGGCGGGTCGTGCCGTCGGCGCGCACCGTCACCGCGCCCGGCCAGGAGGTGTCGACGGTGACGCCGGGGCCGGTGGGCACGATGCCGCGCAGCTCCAGCGCGGCCGCCGGGGTGTCCCTCGGGTACTGGTCGCCCGCGTAAATCGCGGGAACGCCCGGCAGGGTCCCGGGCCGGGCGCCCAGGGTGCCGAAGACCACCGCGTTCAGCGGTGTGCCGCCGGTGCGCCGATGAAACCGGTCGAGCGCCCCGGACAGATCACCGGTACCGGGAGCGGCCGGCAGTTCGCAGGTGGCGAATACCTCGTCGTAGGCCCGGCCCCGGAAACTGTTTACACGCATGGAAATGTCCCCCTGAGCTTCGCGGAGAAGCCGATCAATGCACGGCGTATTCGGGAAAACCCGCGTACAGGACACTTTCGGTCAACGGACTTGCTCCCTCGCTCCTGGAGAAGCTGGGGGGTCCGTCGCTTCGTGCAGGTGGCGCCGTTCGCCGGCGACCGGGGTGGCCCGCGGCGGCCGGGCCGGGCCGGCGTCGGAGCGGGCCCTGACGGGCCGGTACCCCCGTCATCCTAGGGGGAGCGCTCCCAGACGGGCGGGCGCGGGACGGGGAAACTTTGCGAGACTTTGACATGCGGACCGGCCCGGCTTGTCGCGGGTCCGGGGTTGACAGGCCGCTCGGCGCCATCGTTCCCTTGAGCGAGTTGACCGGTTCACTGCTGTCGGAATTCGCCGCCCTGTCAGGGTGGCCCCGCAGGGAGCGGGCGGTTGAGCAACAGGCACTCCGGCTTATTTCCGTCCTTCCAGCAGGTCATTGACGAAGCGCGTGCTTCTGTCGACACCCTGCCGCTGTCCACGCTGGAAATTGGGGAATTCTCCAGCCGATCGAGAACTACTACTTGATCGGCATGTATCCGCCACTCAAGGCGATGGGCTCGGTGGAGCCCGAGGAGTTCCTGCCGCACGCCACCGACCGGTGCAGCGTCTATCCGCGCACATCCTTCTGCGAACAGCGCCGCACCTTCTGCCACTTCGCGAAGGAGATCCCGCCGCGCGGGCAGCGGGTCGAGCGCTACCTGCACGCGCTCCACCGGGAGTTGCGCGGCACCGGTGAGCTGACCGGCCACCCGCTCGCCCAGACCGTGTACTTCGGCGGCGGCACCCCCTCGTAGCTCAGCGCCCCGCAGCTCGCCGAGGTCTTCGCCGAGCTGCGGAACGCGGTCCGCGTCACCGGCGAGACCGAGATGACCTTCGAGCTGCATGCGAGCGTGATCGACGCCCCGGACTACCGGGACCGGCTGGACGCCATCGCCGAGGGCGGCGTCAACCGCTGGGTCTTCGGCGTGCAGTCCATGGAGGACCGCATCCTCAAGCTCAACCGGGGTCACACGGCCGCGGACGTGGACAAGCTGCTGTCCATACCGGCCGACCGGGGGATCGACAATCTGTCGGTCGACCTGATCTTCGGGCACGACTCGGCCCGGACCGGCCGCTCGGCCGCCTCTGCCGGTCCGCTTCCGCTCGGCCGCTTCCGCTCGGCCGCCGTCGCTCGCGGCCGGCGGCCGCGGCGGGCGGTGACGCGCCGGTCCGCGCCGTCCCTCAGTGCCGGCGCGGGGGGTGCTCCGCGCCGCGCGCGAGCGGCGGCCGGCCCGTGCGCAGGGCGCACAGGGCGTCGACGCGATTGGTGGTGATGGAGTCGACGCCCAGGGCGAGCAGGCGGCGCATGGCGCGGCGGGTGTCGGGGGTCCACACGGACAGCAGGTAGCCGTCCCGGTGGACGCGGGCGGCCAGAGCGCGGCTCACCAGGGCCCAGCGGTAGTTGAGCCAGCGCGGGCGCACCGCGTCCAGCAGCGCCGGGCGCGGTGGGGCCAGGGTCGTCCAGGTGAGGGCGATCTCGGCGGCCGGGTCGGCGGCGCGGACCGCGAGCATCGCGCCGGCGCCCGCGCAGTAGTACACCCGCTCCGCCGCCCCGCACTCCCGGACGACGTCCACCACCCGGCGTGCCGCCCGCACGTCGGGCGTGCCCGGCAGGTCGAGCATCACCCGGTGGCCGCCGGTCGCCAGGAGGGCCTCGGCGAGCGTCGGCACCCGGCCCGCCGTCACCTCCCGCACCTCGTCGGAGGAGAGCGACAGCAGCGGCCGGTCGTGCTCCCACAGCCGCTTCAGCGTCTCGTCGTGCAGCAGCACCGGCACCCCGTCCCGGGTCAGCCGTACGTCGACCTCCACCGCGTCCGCGCCCAGGCGGAGCGCGGAACGCAGCGAGTCGATCGTGTTCTCACGGAAGTGGTAGGGGGCACCGCGGTGGGCCACGGCGGTCACGTTCGGCATGGGGCCATTGTGGTGGTGCGTCAGCGGGCGAGCCACGCCGCGGTGTAGCGGTCTATCTCGTCCGTGATCCGGCGCTTGCCGGCCGCGTCGAGGAAGGACGCCTCCACCGCGTTCTTCGCGAGCTCCGCCAGGCCCCGCTCGTCGAGGTCGAGCAGCCGGGCGGCGACGGCGTACTCGCCGTTGAGGTCGGTGCCGAACATCGGCGGATCGTCGGAGTTGACGGTGACCAGGACGCCGGCTCGCGCGAACTCCTTGATGGGGTGCTCGTCGAGGGTGCGGACCGCGCGGGTGGCGATGTTGGAGGTCGGGCACACCTCCAGCGGGATCCGGTGCTCGGCGAGGTGCGCCAGCAGCTCGGGGTCCTGGGCGGCACTGGTGCCGTGGCCGATGCGCTCGGCGCGCAGATGGGTCAGCGCGTCCCACACCGTCTGCGGGCCGGTCGTCTCGCCGGCGTGCGGCACGGAGTGCAGGCCGGCGGCTGTGGCCCGGGCGAAGTACGGCGCGAACTGCGGCCGCGGTACGCCGATCTCGGGTCCGCCGAGGCCGAAGGAGACCAGGCCCTCGGGGCGCAGCCGGTCGTCGGTGGCCAGCCGCGTGGTCTCCTCGGCCGCCTGTGCACCGGCCTCGCCGGGGATGTCGAAGCACCAGCGCAGCACGGTCCCGAAGTCCGCCTCGGCCGCCTTGCGGGCGTCCTCGATCGCCTCCATGAACGCCTTCTCATCGATGCCGCGCCGGGTCGAGGAGAAGGGGGTGACGGTCAGCTCGGCGTAGCGCACCTGCTGGCGGGCCATGTCCCGGGCCACCTCGTACGTCAGCAGCCGGACGTCCTCGGGGGTGCGGATCAGGTCGACGACGGACAGGTACACCTCGACGAAGTGCGCGAAGTCCGTGAAGGTGAAGTAGTCGACCAGGGCCTCGGGGTCGGTGGGGACCTTCGAGTCGGGGTGGCGGGCGGCGAGTTCGGCGACGATCCGGGGGGAGGCGGAGCCGACGTGGTGGACGTGCAGTTCGGCCTTGGGCAGGCCGGCGATGAAGGCGTGCGGGGCGAAGGCGCCGGACCCGGCGGACGAGGCGGACGTGGACGCGGTGACGTGGTCGGTCAAGGCTGCTCCCCGGAAAGGCGTCCGGGCCGGCGCGTGGCGGCGGGGACGCGGGTGATCGGCTGATCGGTGACTCGGGATCATCGTAGGCCGCGGGTGAGGGGGAGTGGAGCGGGTTTCGGTACGGGGGAGGGCGGCACCCGGTCGGTCAGGTCCGGGCCGTAGCATGACGGAACGTCCGACAGAGGGGGTCCCGCGCATGACCGACGACGCGCAGCCGCCGGCAGCGCCGCAGAACGACGCCGTGGCACCCGGCGGTGCCGCCTCCGACGGGGGTGCGTGGACGCCGCCGCAGTGGCCGCAGGACGCCGCCGACGCCGCTCCGCTGGACGCGGGCGCGATCCCCGAGGTCGGCCGGGACACCCAGGTGGGCGCCGCCGGTGCGCCCGGGGTCCCGCTGGACAAGGGGGCCGCGGCGGACGCCCGCGGGCCCGCGCCCGACCCCTGGGCGGCCCCGGACCCCCGCACCGACACCGTCGCCGCGTCGGGCGGCGGCCCCGGCACCCCGGTGCCGCCCTCCGTGCACGACCAGCAGACGGTCACGTCGCTGCCGGCTCCGGACGCCTCGCCGTGGGCCGCCCCGGCCGCGCCGCCCGCCACCGGCGCCCCCGCCCCGTTCCCGCCGCCGAACCCGGCCCTGGGCGGCCCCTTCGCCCCGCCCGGCCCCGCGGCACCGGGCCCGCTGGACGTCCCGCCCCCGCCCATCGGCCCCGACGGCCCCGGCCAGGTCCCGTACGGCTACCCGGCGGCCGGCTACGGCCACCCCGCGCCCCAGCCGTCCTACGGCTACCCCGCGCCGCAGCCGGCCCACGGCGGTCAGCACACCCACGGCGCCCCCGGCTACTACGGCTGGCCGGGCGGCCCGGCCGAGCCCAGCAACGGCCTGGGCACCGCCGGCATGGTGGTCGGCATCATCGCGGCCGCCGGCTTCTGCCTCTGGCCGCTGGCGATCCTGCTGGGCGCGCTGGCCGTGATCTTCGGCGGGATCGGCCGCGCCAAGGCCAACCGCGGCGAGGCCACCAACCCCGGCCAGGCCCTGGCCGGCATCATCTGCGGCGCGGTCGGCCTGGTGCTGGGCGTCCTGTTCGGCGTCCTGGTGGTCCTGGCGCCGTAGCCGGGGCCACGGGGCCGGGCAGCCGACGCCGCGGGGCCGGCGGCTTCGCCGGTGGGGCGGGAAGAGCCCCGCTCACCGGCGTCGGTCGGCCCCCGCGTCCCCGTCCACCAGCCCCGCGCCTGGCCACCCCCGACCGGCGTCAACGGCCCCCCGGGTCACCCCCTGCGCAGTCTCTCCCGGGCCTCCATCAGGGCGAACCCCAGCAGGTTCGGCCCCCGCCACCGCTCCGGGTCGCCCGCGGCCTCGTCGTCCGCGGCCAGTCCGATCCCCCACACCCGGTCCACCGGACTCGCCTCCACCAGGACCCGGTCCCCGGTGCCCAGCAGGAACCCCCGCAGACCGGCGTGGGCGGCGAACTTGTGCACGCTGCCCTCGACCACGATCCCGCACCGCTCGCGCGCCCACACGGCCTCGTCGAAGCCGCGCACCAGCCGCCCCGCATTCTTCGCCTCGGCGGGGTGCCCGGCCGCCAGCACCCGCCGCTCCGCCTCCGCGTCCGCGAACAGCCGCGCTTTGCCGGCCATCATCCAGTGCTCCGCCGTCGCGTACTCCACGCCGTCCACGGTGAACGGCGACGGCCACCACTGGCTCAGACAGCTCGCGCCGACCCGCCCGTCCGGCCGCGGCCGGTGCCCCAGAAGTGCAGATACCTGAGGCGAGCGCCCGCGCGAACCGCGCTGACCAGCGTCTCCCGGGAATCGATCACTCCACCCACCCTCTCCATGCAGGGGAGTCTGACAGGCACCACTGACACTCCGTCCCCCCATTTCCGTGTCGACTCGGCATCTGGCCGACAGATCCCGTCGGTTAACAAGGGAGTAAAAACGGAATCACTTGTTGGACGATCGCCCCTCTGTCAGGATCGCCACTCAGTTCAGGCTGGAGCTACGCCCCCCGGGGGACAGGGGCGGGGGGCGGAGGAGAGCGACGTGCACAACCGGGGCACGGACACCGGCACGAACACACCGGAACGGTTCCCCGCCCAGGACCGTTTTTCGCCGACGGCGCCCAGTACGTCGGGGGCGGCCTCACGCAGGGCACCTCGGGCCGGCCCCACGCGGTCGTCGACCCGCCACCGGCGCGCGGGTCCTCCCCTACGACCTGGCCGGCCCCGACGACGTGGACGCGGCCGTCGCCGCCGCGCGCGAGGCGTTCCCCGCGTGGGCCGGCGCCACCCCCGGTGAGCGCTCCGACGCGCTGCACCGCCTCGCCGCCGTGCTCGCCGCAGGCGCGGAGGACTTCGCCCGCGCCGAGTCCCTCCAGTGCGGCCAGCCGCTGAAGCTGACCCGCGAGTTCGACGTGCCCGGCACCGTCGACAACACCGCGTTCTTCGCGGGCGCCGCCCGGCACCTCCAGGGCCGGTCGGCCGGCGAGTGCTCCGGCGACCACACCTCGTACGTCCGCCGCGAGCCCCTCGGCGTGGTCGGCTCGGTCGCGCCCTGGAACTACCCCCTCCTGATGGCCCGGCTTCCTGATCCGCACCCTCGCCTGGAAGACGATCCTGGCGGACGGCGGCCCGGTCGTCGGCGCCCTGAACTCCCCGCACGTGCTGGACGTCACCAGCCGGCTCGGCGTCACCGCCGGGGACCGGGTACTGGCCACCCCGCCGGCGGTCGTGTGCGGTCCGACGTACGACTGCCTGCCGTTCATTGCGGACCCTGGACCGGCTGGGGCTGGGCTTCGACAGCTGAGCCGCGCCGGTGCGGTCCGGGTCACCCCCGAAAGGTGCGCGGACCCGCGCGATGCTCTGGGGAGACCCCCCTCTTCCCCGTGACGCGACCAGCGTCCCCGTGTGGACAGGGAGGTCCTCTCATGACGGGGGCGAAGACGGCGGTCGAGTGGCCGGCATCCGTCGCACCGGACCCCGGGGCCTGCCGCCGGGAGTGGGAGCGCAGTCCCCTCGAGGTCAGGCCCTGCCCGCGGGCAGGGCCTGACACGTCCCGAAGACACCGGATGGCTGGGCTGCCCCACGCTCGACGTGCTCACCCGCATGCTCGACCGGCCCGGTCCGGGGCCGGCCGACTGCGGCGACGCCCGGATGGACTTCCCGGTACCGCCGGGCACCGCGGCCCGCCGGCTGGGCACGGGCATCCGCACGGCCGGGGGCGGCCAGGACCCGCGGGCCGGCGCCTGCCTCCCGGTCGGCCACGCGCCGCGCGGTCTGATGGCCTGGTCGGTCAACTGGGACCGGTTCGGCGGCCGGGGGTTCCAGCGGACGGTCGACGGCTGCTTCGGCTGACGCTCAGCACGTAGCCGGTGATCAGGACCGCGCACAGGCACCAGCTGGCCAGCACGTCCAGCGGCCAGTGGTAGCCCCGGCGGACCAGTCCGAAGCCGACGCCCAGGTTGAGGGCGAGACAGCCGGCCACGAGGGCCCGGCGCACGGGGGCGCCGGTCAGCCGGGGCAGCAGGAGCAGGGTCGCGCAGCCGTAGGCCACCGCGGCGGTCGCGGTGTGACCAGAGGGGTAGTAGCCGGTGGCCGGCGGGACGACCGGGGTGCCGGGGCGGTCGGTCAGTTCCTTGAGCGGGACGACGAGGGCCGGGACCAGCGCCATGAGGACGACGGCGGCGGCGCCCGGCAGCCACCAGCGGTGCGTCCCCGAGCCCCGGGACCGCCACGCGGTGTACGCCGCGACCAGGGCGAGCACGGGGACGGCGATGTGGACCTCGCCCAGGTCGGCCAGGAGTTCGGAGCAGCGGTCCGGCCGGATCAGCACGCGGCTGAGCCGCTCGTCCAGCCGGACCAGCGGCCCGTCGGCGACGACCTGCCAGGTGATCAGCGCGAAGAGGAAGGCGGGCAGGGCGAGCGGCACGAGCACGGGAGGCACCGGAGGCACGGGAGGCACGGGAGGCACGGGAACAGCTTGGCAGGGCGCCCGGCCGCGCGGGAGCCGGGCCGGTGGCCGTGACGCCCGTGGTGCAGACCTCTGGCGGGGTCCGCCGGACACGCGGAAGGGCCGGCGCAAGGGGGGGTGTGCGCCGGCCCTTTCGGGGCGTACCGCTCTCAGGCGGCCGTCCTGACCGGAACGTCGCGCGCCCCGGGGGGTCTAGGGCGAGCGACCGTCCGATCGGTGAGGAGATCAGGAGCCGAAGGCTCCGGTCGTGTGCGCGACGGCACGGCCAGGCCGAAGCTGGGGAGGCGCCGGCCTGTCGCCCGCGGTTGCCCGCGGGCGGGGTGTGTCTCTCATCTGCGGAGAACCTACGACAGGCGTCCCGGGTGCGACAGGCGGATCCCCGACCCGCCATCCACCTCGCACACCTTCTTCACACGCCCTGCCGGGCGGCGCGGACCGGGCGGGCCGGCGCTCAGACGCGCGCGAAGGCCTGCTCGATGATGTCGAGGCCCTCGCTCAGCAGGTCCTCGCCGATCACCAGCGGCGGCAGGAAGCGCAGCACGTTGCCGTAGGTGCCGCAGGTCAGGACCAGCAGGCCCTCGGCGTGGCAGGCCTTGGCGAGCGCGGCGGTGGCCTCCGGGTTCGGCTCCTTGGTGGCGCGGTCCTTGACCAGCTCGATGGCGATCATCGCGCCGCGGCCGCGGACGTCGCCGATGATGTCGAACTTCTCGGCCATGGCGGTGAGGCGGGACTTCATGACCGCCTCGATGCGCTTCGCCCGGTCGTTGAGGTCGAGCTCCTTCATCGTCTCGATGGCGCCGAGCGCACCGGCGCAGGCGACCGGGTTGCCGCCGTAGGTGCCGCCGAGGCCGCCCGGGTGCGCGGCGTCCATGATCTCGGCGCGGCCCGTCACGGCGGCCAGCGGCAGCCCGCCGGCGATGCCCTTGGCGGTGGTGATCAGGTCCGGGACGATGCCCTCGTCCTCGCAGGCGAACCACTGGCCGGTGCGGCAGAAGCCGGACTGGATCTCGTCCGCCACGAAGACGATGCCGTTGTCGTGGGCGAACTTCACGATCTCCGGCAGGAAGCCCTTGGCCGGCTCGATGAAGCCGCCCTCGCCGAGCACCGGCTCGATGATGATCGCGGCGACGTTCTCCGCGCCGATCTGCTTGCTGATCTGGTCGATGGCCTGCTCGGCGGCCTCGGGGCCGGCGTTCTCCGGGCCGGTCGGCCAGCGGTAGCCGTAGGCGACCGGGACGCGGTAGACCTCGGGGGCGAACGGGCCGAAGCCGTGCTTGTACGGCATGTTCTTCGCGGTCAGCGCCATCGTCAGGTTGGTGCGGCCGTGGTAGCCGTGGTCGAAGACGACGACCGCCTGGCGCCTGGTGTGGGCGCGGGCGATCTTGACGGCGTTCTCGACGGCCTCGGCGCCGGAGTTGAACAGCGCGGTCTTCTTGGCGTGGTCGCCCGGCGTCAGCTCGGCGAGCGCCTCGGCGACCTCGACGTACCCCTCGTACGGCGTGACCATGAAGCAGGTGTGCGTGAAGTCGGCGAGCTGGGCGCTCGCGCGGCGTACGACGGCCTCGGCGGAGGCGCCGACGGAGGTCACGGCGATGCCGGAACCGAAGTCGATCAGGCGGTTGCCGTCGACGTCCTCGATGATCCCGCCGCCCGCGCGCGCGGTGAAGACCGGCAGTACGGAGCCGACGCCCTGGGCGACCGCGGCGGTGCGGCGGGCCTGCAGCTCCTGCGACTTCGGGCCGGGGATGGCGGTGACGACGCGGCGCTCCTGCGGGATTGCGGTCATGAGGGGCTCCCTGATGATCTTGCGTACCGGGTGTTCCGGGCGGGCCGGACGCTCCGGGTGGGGGTTTTCGGACGCTTGCCTTGTTTCTTCGCAGGCTAGGACCGGAGCAGGGGTGTGGGCATGCTCCATGTGGGCGGTGTCGCCGGTACGGGTTGTCCGCGGTGGACATAGCCAGACGGGGACGCGTCGGCGCGCGATCGCCGAACCGCCCTTGCGGGCGCGTTAGATTGGCTCGCTGATGGTGGACGGAGCGGCTGGTCAGGGGGCAAGGCGATGGACGGCGACGGGACGCGGGACGCGCGGCACGCACAGGCCAACCCAGTACCACACCCAGCGGCCCCACCGTCCGCTTCCCCACCCCCACCGATGCCCGCGACCCCGCCCCGGCCGGACGGCTCCGCCTTCCTCGCCTGGCTGCGCACGCCCCGGCCGGAGGCGGCGCCCGGCGTGTGGCGGTTCGGGCACCGGCCTCGGCCGGACCAGCAGCCGGAGCAGCTCCCGGCGCGCCAGCTGCTGACCGGTGCGCTGATCGCCTTCCTGGTCGGCTGGCTGGTCTGGTCGCTGCTGCAGAACGGCTACCTCGGCACCTGGTGGTGGATCCCGTTCGACCTGATCGTCCCCGACTCCTGGCGTGGCGGCGACAGCCAGATCGGAGAGACCGGCACCGTGTTCGTGTACCAGGGCTACCAGGTGCTCGTCGCCCTGGCCATCCTGGTCGCCGTCAGCCGGCTCGGCCGCTGGGGCGAGGTCTGGCGCCGCTTCGTTACGCCCCGCCTCAGCCGCTCGCGGCCGCAGGAAGCGGCCCCCGCCCCCGCGGAGGACCCCGCCCGGTGGAACCAGCTCCGCGCCGCCGGCGCCTCCGACGCGGCCGACCGGCTCGCGGGCGACGCCCACGCCGGTCTGATGCGGGACGTCGACCACGCCCGGCTCACCCGCGCCTGGCAGGGCGTGCGCAGCGGCCGGCACAGTCTCGCCACGTTCACCGGCGCGGTGCTCAAGGACGGCGCCGCCGCCTGCCTGCACCCCTCCGGCGAGCGCGACCTGCCCGCCCGGCTCGCCCGGCACGACCTGGTCACCGGCCAGGTCCGGCTCGGCACCACCGCCGACCACCCCCGCAACCCCTACGCCTACCGGGGCACCGGCCTCGCCCTCGGTCCCGACCTGCTCGGCACCTCGCTGCTCGCCGTCGGCCCGGCGGGCTCCGGCAAGACCGGCGCCGTCGTCCGCCCGCTCGCGGAGTCGCTGTGCCTGCACGCGCTCGCCGGGCGGGCCGCCGTCGTGGTGGTCGGCGCGGCGGGCGCCGGACTCGGCCCGGCCGACGCCTACGACGTCGTCGTCCGTGTCGCGCACCCCGACTCCGTGCACGACCTGGACCTGTACGGCGGCACCACCGACCCCGACGAGGCCGCCGCCATACTGGCCGAGGCCCTGGTCGGGGACCTCGCCGACGCGCACCCCGGCAGCGACAGCCGCCGCTCCACCACGGTGCTGGCCCAACTCCTCGGTCCGTTCCGGGCCGTCCACGGCCGCTTCCCCGCCGTACCGGAACTGCGCCGGCTCCTCGACGGCTCGCCCGGACCGCTGAGCGAGTTGCGCGTGGCGCTGCAGGACTCCGGGCACGACTCCCTGCTGCGCGAACTCGACGCCCGGGAGCGGCAGCTGGGCCGGCCGGGCGACGTGGGCGGCGTGCTCGCCGACCGGGTGGCGCTGCTGGACCGCCCCGCTTTCGCGGGCTTCTTCGACACGTCCGGACAGTCCCGGCCGTTCTCCCTCAGGGCCCTCGACCACCCCGTGCGGGTCCGCATCGACCTGCCCGAGCGCGGCCACGCAGACGCCTCCCGAATCCTGGCGCGCCTGGTCCTCGCCCAGTTCACGGCCAGCGTCGCGGCCCGGGAGGACCGGTCGCTGTTCGCCTGCCTGATCCTGGACGACGCGACCGGCGTCGTGACGCCGGAGGCGGTCCGCGGGATCCAGCGGCTGCGCTCGGCGCATGCCGGGGCCGTGCTGACGCTGCGCACCCTGGACGACGTACCGCGCCCGCTGCGCAGCCCGCTGCTGGGCGCCACCGGATGCCGGGTCGCGCTGTCCGGACTCACCCCGTGGGACGGGCAGGACTTCGCCGAGGTGTGGGGCAAGGAGTGGACCGAGACCCGGGACGTCACCGACCGGCAGATCATCGCCGAGACCCCGGCGGGCAAGGCCGTGCACATGCTGCGCCGGGTGATCACCGGCAAGGCGCCGACCGCGCGGGCGGTCACCGTGCGGCAGGTCGAGCGGGAGCGGTGGTCGGCGTCCGAGCTGGCGCATGCCGTGCCGCCCGGGCATGCCGTGCTGTCGCTCACGACCGTGCAGGGCGAGCACGCGCCGCCGTTGCTGGTGGATCTGCGCGACTGAGCGTTCGGGAGTGCCGGGACCGTACAGTGAGGCAGAATCGACACAGGTCGTTCATACGTGGCGGCCAAATGATCACCACGATCAGCCGACCTCCCGGCCATCGCCGACCGACCTGAAGGCACCATGCCCCCGACGCTCGCCTCCCTCGTCCGCCACTCCGCGCTCAAGCTCACCGTGCGGGCGGGCGAGGACCGCCTGGACGTGCCCGTGCGCTGGGCCCACGTCAGCGAGCTCGCCGACCCCGTGCCGTACATGGAGGGCGGGGAGCTGCTGCTGATCACCGCGCTCAAGCTGGACGCGGAGGATCCCGACGTCATGCGGCGCTACGTCAAGCGGCTGGCCGGGGCGGGGGTCGTCGGACTGGGCTTCGCGGTCGGGGTGAACTACGACGAGATCCCCCAGGCACTGCTCGACGCGGCCCGCGGGGAGGGCCTGCCGCTGCTGGAGGTCCCCCGCCGCACCCCCTTCCTCGCCATCACCAAGGCCGTGTCGGCCGCCATCGCCGCCGACCAGTACCGGGCGGTGACGGCGGGCTTCGCGGCCCAGCGGGAACTGACCAGGCAGGCGCTGGGCGAGGGCCCCGAGGGCCTGCTCGCCGCGCTGGCCGCGCAGATCGACGGCTGGGCGGCGCTCTACGACGCCTCCGGTGCCGTCGCCGCGGCCGCACCGGAGTGGGCCGGCCGCCGGGCCGCACGGCTGACGGCGGACGTGGAGCGGCTGCGGGACCGGCCGGCCCCGGCGAGTTCGGTGGTGGGCGGACCCGAACACGAGGACCGCGTGGAGCTGCACACCATCGGCACCGGCCGCCGCCCCCGCGCCGCCCTCGCGGTCGGCACGGCCGCCGCCCTCGGCACCGCCGAGCGGTACGCCCTGCACTCGGCCATCGCCCTGCTCACCCTGACCACCGAACGCTCCCGCTCCCTGCAGGCCGCCGAGCAGCGGATCGGGGCGGCGGTGCTGCGGATGCTGGTCGCCGGCCAGCCGGACCACGCCCGCGCCGCCGCCGGCGACCTGTACGGCGGCCTCCTCGACGCGCCCTACCGGATCGTCCTCGCCGAGGGCGCCTCCGGCCACGCGGGCATCGCCGAGACGGTGGAGGCGGCGGCGGCCCGGTCGGGGGAGTCGGTGCTGGTCGTCCCGGACGGGGAGCGGCTGGTGGTGCTGGCCGCGGACGGCGGCGCGGCGGTGGCGGCGTGCGGGGAGCACGCGGCGGCGCGGGAGGCCGCCCGGGCCGGCCAGGAGCCGTCGGCGGGCGAGGAGGACGACCTGGTCGTCGGCCTGTCGGCGCCGGCCGGCCCGAGCGCGGCGGCCGCCGCCTACAAGCAGGCCGAGCAGGCGCTGTCGGTGGCGCGCCGCCGGGGCCGGGTGCTGGTCGAGCACGAGCAGCTGGCTTCGGGGTCGGTGCTTCCGCTGCTCGCCGACGACGCGGTCCGGGCCTTCGCGGACGGCCTGCTGCGCGCGCTGCACGAGCACGACGCCACCGGGCGCGGTGACCTGGTCGCCTCCCTGCGGGCCTGGCTGTCCCGGCACGGCCAGTGGGACGCGGCCGCCGCCGACCTCGGCGTCCACCGGCACACCCTGCGGTACCGGATGCGGCGCGTGGAGGAGATCCTCGGACGCTCGCTGGACGACCCGGACGTCCGCATGGAGCTGTGGCTGGCGCTGAAGGCGACGGCGACGGAGTAGCCGATCGCCCCGCACCGGGCAGCCGAGCAGGCCAAAGCGTCGTACCCCGGCCCGCCACTGCTACGGATCGGACAACCGCGCCACACGCCCCCCACCCCTACCGTTGACCGGGAACGCCGTACTCCAAGACACCTCAACGCGGAAGGGGCCGGGAACTCACATGACCTCCACCCACGCCTTCTGGCTCGCCGGCCGTCAGGCCACCGGCCAGGACACCTTCGACGTCACCTCCCCGTGGGACGGCCGGCTCGTCGGCAGGGTCAGCGTGCCCACCGACGCCCAGGTCGAGGAGGCCGTGGCCGCCGCGTACGCGGTGCGGGACGAGTGCGCCGCCACCCCGGCACACGTCCGCGCCGCCGCCCTCGACCACGTCAGCAAGCGGCTGGTGGAGCGCACCGAGGAGATCGCCCAGCTGATCTCCGCCGAGAACGGCAAGCCCATCAAGTGGGCGCGCGGCGAGGTCGGCCGGGCGGTCTCGGTGTTCCGGTTCGCCGCCGAGGAGGCCCGCCGCTTCAACGGCGGCGAGGCCCAGCGCCTGGACACCGACGCCGGCGGCCAGGGCCGGCTCGCCCTGACCCGCCGCTTCCCCAAGGGCGTCGTCCTCGGCATCGCGCCCTTCAACTTCCCGCTCAACCTGTGTGCCCACAAGGTCGCCCCGGCCATCGCCGCCGGCGCCCCGATCATCCTCAAGCCGGCGCCCGCCACCCCGCTGTCCGGCCTGATCATCGGCGACCTGCTCGCCGAGACCGACCTGCCGGCCGGCTCCTGGAGCATCCTGCCGGTGCCCAACGAGGCGATGCCCGCCCTGGTCCAGGACGAGCGCCTGCCGGTCATCTCCTTCACCGGGTCCGAGAAGGTCGGCTACGCGATCATGGACTCGGTGCCGCGCAAGCACTGCACCCTGGAGCTGGGCGGCAACGGCGCGGCCGTCGTCCTCGCCGACTTCGCGAGCGACGAGGACCTGGACTGGGCGGCGAACCGCATCGCCACCTTCTCCAACTACCAGGGCGGCCAGTCCTGCATCTCGGTGCAGCGCGTGATCGCCGACGCGTCGGTGTACGACCGGCTCCTGCCGCGCGTCGTCGCCGCCGTCGAGGCCCAGGCCACCGGTGACCCCGCCGACCCGAAGACCGACGTCGGCCCGCTGGTCAGCGAGGACGCCGCCAAGCGCGTCGAGTCCTGGGTCGACGAGGCGGTCCGAACGGGCGCCCGGCTGCTCGTCGGCGGGGAGCGCGACGGCGCCTCGTACGCGCCGACCGTCCTCACCGACGTACCGGCCGGCGCCACCCTCGCCTGCGAGGAGGTCTTCGGTCCGGTGCTGACCGTGCAGGAGGCGGACGGCGAGGCCGCGGCCTTCGCCGCCGTCAACGACTCCAAGTACGGCCTCCAGGCGGGCGTGTTCACCCACGACCTCCAGGCCGCCTTCCGCGCCCACCGCGCGCTGGAGGTCGGCGGCGTGGTCATCGGCGACGTCCCCTCCTACCGCGCCGACCAGATGCCGTACGGCGGCGCCAAGCAGTCGGGCGTGGGCCGTGAGGGTGTGCGCCACGCGATGGACGACTACACCTACGAGCGCGTCCTGGTCCTCACCGGCCTGGCACTCTGACCCTTCCGGGACCGACGGCCGGAGCCCACTGTGCGGGGGCTCCGCCCGTTGCCGTACCCGCGCGAGCCGTTCGCGGCCCGTCGTCGTGGCAGGGGCCCGGCACCGGTGCCTCCCGGTGCCTGGCCCCTCGGTGCGCCGGCCTGGTCCGGACCCGGACCCCGTCCGGCCGCGAGGCCGGCCTCGGGCCGGTTTCCGGCAGGCCGATCAACGCGGGGTGCTCCTGGGAGGAGGGCGGACGGGGAGGTGCCCTCGCCGGGCCCTTGGGCAGGTGCGGACGGGGCGGCGCGGATGCGGAGGTGCGGGGGCGGACGTGCGGGGCCGGACGGCGCGGATGCGGACGTGCGGGGCGGGACGTGCGGATCGGACGGCGCGGATGCGGACGTGCGGGGCCGGACGTGCGGACGGGACGGCGCGGATGCGGACGTGCGGGGCCGGACGGCGCGGATGCGGACGTGCGGGGCGGGGACGGCGTGGGGCGGGACGTACGGGCATACGGGCGGGTCGTCCGGGCGGTCGTACGGGGCGGACGTACCGGCGGAGCGACGCGGGCCCACCGGCCCGGGCCATCGCCCGGACGGACGTACCCGCACCGCCCCCCGCAGGTGCCGCCGCACACCGCCACCGCGGGGCCGGGCCCGGCCGGACGGCCGCGCTCGGGGTGGTGGCCGGGTCCGGGATCGGGTACATACGAACGGGTAGCACCCGTCGGTAACCACATCGGACCTTGATCCTTCTTCACGGCGAGGTGAGCGTCATGTCCGCAGCTCCCACCCGGCCCACCGTCACCGAACGTGAGGCCCGCCAGGTGGCGGAGGCGGCCCGGGAACAGCACTGGCGCAAGCCCAGCTTCGCCAAGGAACTCTTCCTCGGGCGCTTCCGCCTCGACCTGGTCCACCCCCACCCCCTGCCCCCGGACGAGGACGCCCAGCGCGGCGAGGAGTTCCTCACCAAGCTCCGCGACTTCTGCGAGACGAAGATCGACTCCGCCCTCATCGAGCGGGACGCGCGGATCCCCGACGACGTGATCGACGGGCTCAAGGAGCTCGGCGCCCTCGGCATGAAGATCGACACGAAGTACGGCGGGCTGGGCCTGACGCAGGTGTACTACAACAAGGCCCTCGCCCTTGTCGGCTCCGCCAGCCCGGCCGTCGGCGCGCTGCTGAGCGCCCATCAGTCGATCGGCGTACCGCAGCCGCTGAAGATCTTCGGCACCCAGGAGCAGAAGGACACCTTCCTGCCGCGCTGCGCCCGCACCGACATCTCCGCCTTCCTGCTGACCGAACCGGACGTCGGCTCCGACCCGGCCCGGCTCGCCACCACCGCGGTCCCGGACGGCGACGACTACGTCCTCGACGGCGTGAAGCTCTGGACCACCAACGGCGTGGTCGCCGACCTGCTGGTCGTGATGGCCCGCGTGCCGAAGTCCGAGGGCCACGCGGGCGGCATCACGGCGTTCGTCGTGGAGGCGGCCGCCGAGGGCGTCACCGTGGAGCACCGCAACGCGTTCATGGGCCTGCGCGGCCTGGAGAACGGCGTCACCCGCTTCCACCGGGTGCGGGTGCCGGCCGCGCACCGGATCGGCCCGGAGGGCGCGGGCCTGAAGATCGCCCTCACCACCCTGAACACGGGCCGGCTGTCGCTGCCCGCGATGTGCGTAGGCGCCGGCAAGTGGTGCCTGAAGATCGCCCGGGAGTGGTCGGCCGCCCGCGAGCAGTGGGGCAAACCGGTCGCCCTGCACGAGGCGGTCGGCTCCAAGATCGCCTTCATCGCGGCCACCACCTTCGCGCTGGAGGCCGTGGTGGACCTGTCGTCCCAGATGGCCGACGAGGACCGCAACGACATCCGCATCGAGGCCGCCCTCGCCAAGCTGTACGGCTCGGAGATGGCCTGCCTGATGGCCGACGAACTGGTGCAGATCCGCGGCGGCCGCGGCTTCGAGACCGCCGAGTCGCTGCGGGCGCGCGGGGAGCGGGCGGTGCCCGCCGAGCAGATGCTGCGGGACCTGCGCATCAACCGCATCTTCGAGGGCTCCACCGAGATCATGCACCTGCTGATCGCCCGCGAGGCGGTCGACGCCCACCTCTCGGTCGCCGGTGACCTGATCGACCCGGACAAGTCCCTCCAGGACAAGGCCAGGGCGGGCGCGCAGGCCGGCGCCTTCTACGCCAAGTGGCTGCCCAAGCTGGTGGCCGGACCGGGGCAGCTCCCGTCCTCCTACGGCGAGTTCCGGCACGGCGTCGACCTCTCCCCGCACCTGCGCTACGTCGAGCGCGCCTCCCGCAAGCTGGCCCGGTCCACGTTCTACGCGATGTCCCGCTGGCAGGGCCGGATGGAGACCAAGCAGGGCTTCCTGGGCCGGATCGTGGACATCGGCGCCGAGCTGTTCGCGATGAGCGCCGCCTGCGTCCGCGCCGAACTCCTGCGCGCGCGGGGCGAACACGGCCGCGAGGCCTACCAGCTCGCCGACGCCTTCTGCCGCCAGTCCCGCATCCGCGTCGAGGAACTCTTCGGCCGGCTGTGGACCAACACCGACGACCTCGACCGCAAGGTGGTCGGGAACGTCCTGGCGGGCACCTACGCGTGGCTGGAGGACGGCGTCGTGGACCCGTCCGGAGACGGCCCGTGGATCGCGGACGCGACCCCCGGCCCGAGTCTGAAGGAGAACGTGCACCGGCCCATCAGGTGAGGGGCGGACGCGCCGGGTGGGGGGCGGGCGCGCCGGGTGGGTGGGGGCGGGCGCGCCGGCGGCACGCTCCGGTCCTGCCGCGGCTCGCGTCACGAACCCTCACGTCACCTTCCCACGTGGGGCAAACGGGTTATCCGGCTGGAAACGGACGCGGTGCGGCGCACCGGAGCCCGCGCCAGGGGCACCCTGCTCCGGCCGGACCCCGGTTGCGGCAACAATGGGGGCATGAGCGACCGCCCAGCCCCCCTCGCCGACCCGCACCTCGTCTACGACCCGGTGCCGGGCGACGACCCGAAGGACGTCGTGATCCTCGGCTCCACCGGGTCGATCGGCACCCAGGCCATCGACCTCGTCCTGCGCAACCCGGACCGCTTCCGGGTCACCGGCCTGTCCGCCAACGGCGGCCGGGTCGGCCTCCTCGCCGAGCAGGCGTACCGGCTCCGGGCGCGGACCGTCGCGGTGGCCCGCGAGGACGTCGTACCGGCGCTGCGCGAGGCGCTGAGCGCCCAGTACGGCGGCGGGGAGCCGCTCCCGGAGATCCTCGCCGGCCCGCGGGCGGCCACCCTGCTGGCCGCCTCCGAGTGCCACACCGTGCTCAACGGCATCACCGGCTCCATCGGCCTCGCCCCGACCCTCGCCGCCCTGGAGGCGGGCCGCACCCTGGCGCTCGCCAACAAGGAGTCGCTCATCGTGGGCGGCCCGCTGGTCAAGGCGCTGGCCCGGCCCGGTCAGATCATCCCGGTCGACTCCGAGCACGCCGCGCTCTTCCAGGCGCTCGCCGCGGGCACCCGCGCGGACGTGCGCAAGCTCGTCGTCACCGCGTCCGGCGGCCCCTTCCGCGGCCGGACCAAGGCCGAACTGGCGCACGTCACCGTCGAGGACGCCCTCGCCCACCCCACCTGGGCCATGGGCCCCGTGATCACGGTGAACTCCGCGACCCTGGTCAACAAGGGCCTGGAGGTCATCGAGGCGCACCTGCTGTACGACCTCCCCTTCGACCGCATCGAGGTGGTCGTGCACCCGCAGTCGTACGTCCACTCGATGGTCGAGTTCACGGACGGATCCACGATCGCGCAGGCGACGCCCCCGGACATGCGGGGGCCCATCGCCATCGGCCTCGGCTGGCCCGAGCGGGTCCCCGACGCCGCCCCCGCCTTCGACTGGAGCACGGCGTCGGCCTGGGAGTTCTTCCCCCTGGACACCGACGCCTTCCCGTCGGTCGGCCTCGCCCGGCACGTCGGAGAGCTCGCGGGGACCGCCCCGGCGGTGTTCAATGCCGCCAACGAGGAGTGCGTGGACGCGTTCCTGCGCGGCGCGCTGCCGTTCAACGGGATCATGGAGACCGTCACCCGGGTCGTCGACGAACACGGCGTCCCCGGCTCGGGAACCCCGCTCACCGTGCCGGACGTCCTCGAAGCGGAGGCCTGGGCCCGCGCCCGGGCCCGGGAACTGACGGCCCAGACCGGACATACAGTGCAGACAGTCACCGCGGAGGCGCGTGCATGACGACCCTGATGATGATCCTCGGCATAGTCGTGTTCGCGGTCGGCCTGCTGATCTCGATCGCGTGGCACGAGCTGGGGCACCTGTCCACCGCGAAGCTCTTCGGCATCCGTGTCCCGCAGTACATGGTCGGCTTCGGCCCCACGCTCTTCTCACGCACCAAGGGCGAGACCGAGTACGGCGTCAAGGCCATCCCGCTGGGCGGCTACATCCGGATGATCGGCATGTTCCCGCCCGGCCCCGACGGCCGGGTGGAGGCCCGCTCCACCTCGCCCTGGCGCGGCATGATCGAGGACGCCCGCTCGGCCGCCTTCGAGGAGCTCCGGCCCGGCGACGAGACCCGCATGTTCTACACCCGCAAGCCGTGGAAGCGGGTCGTGGTGATGTTCGCGGGCCCGTTCATGAACCTGGTCCTGGCGGTCGCCCTCTTCCTCGTCGTGCTCATGGGCTTCGGCATCTCGCAGCAGACCACCACGGTCAGCTCGGTCTCCCAGTGCGTGATCGCGCAGAGCGAGAACCGCGACAAGTGCACCGTCGAGGACGAGCTCTCCCCGGCCGCCGCGGCCGGCCTGAAGGCCGGCGACACGATCGTCTCCTTCGACGGCGTGCGGACCGACGAGTGGAACGAGCTCTCCGACCTGATCCGCGCCCGCCCGGGCGAGGAGGTGCCCGTCGTCGTCGAGCGGGACGGCCGCGAGGTCACCCTGACGGCGACGATCGCCTCCAACCAGGTCGCCAAGAAGGACTCCCGGGGCCAGATCGTCCAGGGCGAGTACGTCACCGCCGGCTTCCTCGGCTTCAGCGCCGCCACCGGCGTCGTCCGCCAGGACTTCGGCGACTCCCTGGTGTGGATGGGCGACCGGGTCGTCGAGGCCGTCGACTCGCTCGCCGCCCTGCCCGGCAAGATCCCGGCCCTGTGGAACGCCGCCTTCGGCGGTGCCGAGCGCGAGCCCGACTCCCCGATGGGCGTGGTCGGCGCGGCCCGCGTCGGCGGTGAGATCTTCACCCTCGACATCCCGCCGACCCAGCAGCTGGCGATGGCCCTGATGCTGGTGGCCGGGTTCAACCTCTCCCTGTTCCTGTTCAACATGCTCCCGCTGCTGCCGCTCGACGGCGGGCACATCGCGGGCGCGCTGTGGGAGTCGCTGCGGCGGAACGTGGCACGGGTGCTGCGCCGGCCCGACCCGGGCCCGTTCGACGTGGCCAGGCTGATGCCGGTGGCCTACGTGGTGGCCGGGATCTTCGTCTGCTTCACCATCCTGGTGCTGATCGCCGACGTGGTTAACCCGGTGAGAATCTCCTAGTCGCCCGGAGTTGGCGGCGGCCCGGCAGGGCGTACGCCGGGCCGCCTTCCATCGAGTGGGTTTACCGGGCGGGAGGTGCTGGCGTCCGAGGGCGTGCCGTAATCTCGAAGCCTGGAGCCCGCTGCTGACGGGACCGGATCTTGATCCACGACTTGGGGTTGCACAGCAGATGACTGCGATTTCTCTCGGCATGCCGTCCGTTCCGACCAAGCTCGCCGAGCGCCGGAAGAGCCGGCAGATCCAGGTCGGGTCGGTGCCGGTCGGCGGGGACGCGCCGGTCTCGGTCCAGTCGATGACGACCACCCGCACCTCGGACATCGGTGCCACCCTCCAGCAGATCGCCGAGCTGACCGCCTCCGGCTGCCAGATCGTCCGGGTCGCCTGCCCCACCCAGGACGACGCCGACGCCCTCGCCACCATCGCCCGCAAGTCGCAGATCCCCGTCATCGCCGACATCCACTTCCAGCCGAAGTACGTCTTCGCGGCGATCGAGGCGGGCTGCGCGGCGGTCCGGGTGAACCCCGGCAACATCAAGCAGTTCGACGACAAGGTCAAGGAGATCGCCAAGGCCGCCAAGGACCACGGCACGCCGATCCGCATCGGTGTCAACGCCGGCTCCCTGGACCGGCGCCTGCTGCAGAAGTACGGCAAGGCGACCCCGGAGGCCCTGGTCGAGTCCGCGCTGTGGGAGGCCTCGCTCTTCGAGGAGCACGACTTCCGGGACATCAAGATCTCCGTCAAGCACAACGACCCGGTCGTCATGATCGAGGCCTACCGCCAGCTCGCCGCGCAGTGCGACTACCCGCTGCACCTCGGTGTCACCGAGGCCGGCCCCGCCTTCCAGGGCACGATCAAGTCGGCGGTCGCCTTCGGCGCCCTGCTCTCCGAGGGCATCGGCGACACCATCCGCGTCTCCCTCTCGGCCCCGCCCGCCGAGGAGGTCAAGGTGGGCATCCAGATCCTGGAGTCGCTGAACCTCCGCCAGCGCGGCCTGGAGATCGTCTCCTGCCCGTCCTGCGGCCGCGCCCAGGTGGACGTCTACAAGCTGGCCGAAGAGGTCACGGCCGGCCTCACCGGCATGGAGGTCCCGCTCCGCGTCGCCGTCATGGGCTGCGTCGTCAACGGCCCCGGCGAGGCCCGCGAGGCCGACCTCGGCGTCGCCTCCGGCAACGGCAAGGGCCAGATCTTCGTCAAGGGCGAGGTCATCAAGACCGTCCCGGAGTCCAAGATCGTCGAGACCCTCATCGAGGAGGCCATGAAGCTGGCCGAGCAGATGGAAGCGGACGGCACGGCCTCGGGCGAACCGTCCGTCTCGGTCACGGGCTGAGCAACGCCCTTCAGGGGCGCGGGGAGCTGTGTGCCTGGCTCCGGCGAGCGGTCGGCCGCCCGTCCCGGGTCGGCGGTTGAACCGTCGTTGTGGCGTGGCGGGCTGAGCAGCGCCTGTCGGGGGCGCGGGGGACTGTGTGCCTGGCTCCGGCGAGCGGTCGGCCGCCTGCCCCGGGTCGGCGGTTGAACCGTCGTTGTGGCGTCGCGGCCCGAGCAACGCCTGTCGGGGGCGCGGGGAGCTGTGTGCCTGGCTCCGGCGAGCGGTCGGCCGCCCGTCCCGGGTCGGCGCTTCAACTGTCCTTGTGGCGTGGCGGGCTGAGCAGCGCCTGTCGGGGGCGCGGGGGACTGTGTGCCTGGCTCCGGCGAGCGGTCGGCCGCCTGCCCCGGGTCGGCGGTTGAACCGTCGTTGTGGCGTCGCGGCCCGAGCAACGCCCTTCAGGGGCGCGGGGAACCGCGCGACCAGCCACAGGAAACCGCCGGCCGCCCATCCCGGGCCGACCGACGCGCCCCCACCCCGGGCCACCGAAGAACGAGCGCCCCCCATACGACTCGGCGCCGCCCGGCTTCCGCGGGTACAGTGCGGAGACCGGCTGCCCCGGCGATCCCACTGTGAGGCCCCCACACGTGTTGACCCAGACCACCTCCCGGGTTCTCGAACCGAGCGACCTGGACGCCGCACTCGCCGTCCTCGACCGCGAGCCGGTGGCCAACGCCTTCGTGACCTCCCGGGTCCAGGTCGCCGGCCTCGACCCCTGGCGGCTCGGTGGCGAGATGTGGGGCTGGTACGAGGACGGCATGCTCACGTCACTCTGCTACGCGGGCGCCAACCTCGTCCCCGTCTGCGCCACCCCCCGCGCGATCCGCGCCTTCGCCGACCGCGCCCGCCGGGCCGGCCGCCGCTGCTCCTCCGTGGTCGGCCCCGCCGAATCCACCGCCGAACTCTGGCGCCTGCTCGAACCCCACTGGGGCCCCGCCCGCGAGGTGCGCGCGCGCCAGCCCCTGATGGTCACCGACCGCATGCCCGCCGGCATCGCGCCGGACCCGCACGTCCGCCGCGTCCGCAAGGACGAGATGGAGACGATCATGCCGGCCTGCGTCGCCATGTTCACCGAGGAGGTCGGCGTCTCCCCGCTGGCCGGCGACGGCGGCCTCCTCTACCAGGCCCGGGTCGCCGAACTCGTCGGCGCCGGCCGCTCCTTCGCCCGCCTCGACGAGCACGGCAAGGTGGTCTTCAAAGCGGAGATCGGCGCCGCGACGGACCGCGCCTGCCAGATCCAGGGCGTCTGGGTGGCCCCCGAGTACCGGGGCAGGGGCCTGGCGGCCCCCGGCATGGCAGCCGTCCTGCGCTACGCCCTCGCCGACGTCGCCCCGGTGGTCAGCCTGTACGTCAACGACTACAACACGGCGGCGCGGCGGACCTACCGCAGGGTCGGCTTCCGCGAGGTCGGCGCCTTCATGAGCGTCCTGTTCTAGTGCCGCGGCAGGCGACGTTCGCCCCGTCGCGACGCCCGGCAGGCACTGTCGCCGCACCGGCCGGAAGCCCGAGTGCGTCCCGTACGAGGGCTTCCGGCCGGTGCGGCGAGAGCACGCACCGGACGCCGCTCCTCCACGGGCGAACGCTGCCCGCCGCGGCACTGGCCACCCCCGGGGCGCACGGGACCGCGCGACCGGCCGACGGCGCCCCGCGCTCCGCGGACCGCCGAAACCCCCCTGTAAGCTCCCCGCCATGGACCTCGTCATCGGCCCCCTGGACCTCCCCGCCCACGTGGACGAGGCCCTCGCAGTCCAGGCGGCGGCCTTCGGCCTCGGGCCCGACGAGGTGGCCGTCCGCCGCCAGATCGTCCTGCGCCACATGACCTACCCCGGCGCCCGCGCCCTCGGCGCCACCGCGGGCGGCCGCCTCGTGGGCTTCGTCTACGGCATGCCCAACGACCGCACCCACTGGTGGTCCACCGTCGTCGAGCCCTACCTGCGGGCCCGCGGCCACGACGACTGGCTCGACGACTCCTTCGTGATCACCGAGCTGCACGTCCACCCGGACCACCAGAAGCGCGGCATCGGCCGGACCCTGATCACCACGATCACCGACACCGCCGCCGAACCCCGCTCCATCCTCTCGGCGATCGACACCGACAGCCCCGCCCGCGGCCTCTACCACTCCCTCGGCTACCAGGACCTCGCCCGCCAGGTCCACTTCCCCAGCGCTCCCAAGCCGTACGCCGTCATGGGCGCTCCGCTGCCACTGCGCCGCTAACCGATTTCCACCGTCCCGTCCCGCCCGGCTAACCTCCTTGCCATCACCCTTACGTAGCAGGAGTACGAGAACCATGGCGAACGCATCGGTCCAGCGCATGTCCCAGTTGATGGCGAAGACGCTGCGCGACGACCCGGCGGACGCCGAGGTCCTCAGCCACAAGCTCCTCGTCCGCGCCGGCTACGTTCGCCGTACCGCCGCCGGCGTGTGGTCCTGGCTGCCGCTCGGCAAGAAGGTCCTCGCCAACGTCGAGCGGATCGTCCGCGAGGAGATGGACGCGATCGGCGCCCAGGAGGTGCTGCTCCCCGCGCTGCTGCCGCGCGAGCCGTACGACGCGACCGGCCGCTGGGACGAGTACGGCCAGGAACTGTTCCGGCTCAAGGACCGCAAGGGCGGCGACTACCTGCTCGGCCCCACCCACGAAGAGATCTTCACCCTCCTGGTGAAGGACCAGGCGTCCTCCTACAAGGACCTGCCGGTGATCCTCTACCAGATCCAGACCAAGTTCCGGGACGAGGCCCGTCCGCGCGCGGGCATCCTGCGCGGCCGCGAGTTCCTGATGAAGGACTCCTACTCCTTCGACGTCGCCGACGAGGGCCTCGCCGAGTCCTACGCCCTGCACCGGCAGGCGTACCAGCGGATCTTCGCGCGGCTCGGCCTCGACTACCGCATCTGCGCCGCCACCGCCGGCGCGATGGGCGGCTCCAAGTCGGAGGAGTTCCTCGCCCCGGCCGAGGCCGGCGAGGACACCTTCGCGGACTGTCCGCACTGCGACTTCGCGGCCAACACCGAAGCGATCACCTACGAGCTGAAGCCGGTCGACGCCTCCGGCGTCCCGGCCGCCGAGGAGATCCCGACCCCCGACACCCCGACCATCGAGACCCTCGCCGCCTCGCTCGGCGTCCCGACCTCCGCCACGCTGAAGAACCTGCTGGTGAAGGTCGACGGCGCGATCGTCGCCGTGGGCGTGCCCGGCGACCGCGAGGTCGACCTGGGCAAGGTCGAGGCGCACTTCGCCCCGGCGGCCGTCGAGATGGTCACCGAGGCGGACTTCGCGGCCCGCCCCGACCTGGTCCGCGGCTACGTCGGTCCGCAGGGCCTGGGCGAGAAGGTCACCTACCTCGCCGACCCGCGCGTGGCCCCCGGCACCGCCTGGATCACCGGCGCCAACAAGGAGCACACGCACGCGAAGAACGTCGTCGCCGGCCGTGACTTCGAGGCCGACGCGTACGTGGACGTCGTGGTGGTCCAGGACGGCGACCCCTGCCCGAAGTGCGGCACCGGCCTCCAGCTGGACCGCGCCATCGAGATCGGCCACATCTTCCAGCTGGGCCGCAAGTACACCGACGCGCTCAAGCTCGACGTCCTCGGCCAGACCGGCAAGCCGGTCCGCGTGACCATGGGCTCCTACGGCATCGGCGTGTCCCGCGCCGTCGCCGCGCTCGCCGAGCAGACCGCCGACGACAAGGGCCTGTGCTGGTCCAAGGAGGTCGCCCCGGCCGACGTGCACGTCGTCGCGGCCGGCAAGGCCCTCCAGACCGAGCTGGCCCTGGAGGTCTCCGGCAAGCTGGCGGCGGCCGGCGTGCGCGTCCTGGTGGACGACCGCGCGGGCGTCTCCCCGGGCGTGAAGTTCACCGACGCCGAGCTGATCGGCGTACCGCAGATCCTGGTCGCGGGCCGCCGGGCCGGCGAGGGCGTGGTCGAGCTGAAGGACCGCCGTACCGGCGAGCGCGAGGAACTGCCGGTCGACGAGGCGATCGCCCGGCTGACCGCCGCCTCCTGACGCCGCGTCAGCGACGGGGGGCACGGTGCCGGACGGACCGGGCCACCCGGCCCGTCCGGCACCGCCCGGCTGCGGGGCGGCCGCATCCGGGTCCCTGCCGCCGCGCGCCTACAGCCACGCGGCGAACTCCAGCAGCAGCTCCGCGTCCTGGGGCCGCCCCACCCGCCGGGCCCGGGCCCCCGACTCCACGGCCCGGAACAGCGTCCAGCCGCGCAGCCGCTCCTGGTCCACCTCCAGGGACTCCGCGAGCCGTTTCACCCGCCGCCGGGTCATCGCGGCGCCCGACGGCGAGGCGATCAGGTCCTCCACCCGGTCCCGGACCAGCCGCGCCAGGTCGAAGGCGCACTCGCCGACCACCGGGTCGGGGCCGACCGCCAGCCACGGCATCCGGTCCCCGGCGAGCACCTTGCTCTGCCGGAACGTGCCGTGCAGCAGCCGGTGCTCGGGCGGCGCCGCCACCAGCTCCGCACGGGCCGCCAGCGCCGCGTCCACCAGCGGGACCAGATCCGCGCCGGCGCTCGCCCGCATCGCCTCGGCCTGCCGTCCGGTCCGCCCGGCCACGGTCTCGAAGACATGACCCCGCGGCGGCTCCACCCACAGCCTGCGCAGCGTCCCCGCCGCCTCCAGCAGCGCCTTCGCCTCCGGCAGCGACCGCACCGACATCTCCGGATGCAGCCGCTCCAGCAGCAGCGCACCGTCCTCGGCGACCGGTTCGAGCAGCTGTACGGCGCCCCGGCCGCCCCAGTGCGCCAGCGCGACCCGCTCGCTCTCCGGGCGGGCCCGGGGCGGGGCCAGCTTCAGCACCGCGGGCGTGCCGTCCGCCCGCCGCACCAGCAGCACCAGGCTGCTCCGGCCGCCCGGCACCTGCACCCGTTCCACGGTCAACTCGCGTAGCGCGACGGCCCGCCGGGCCGCCTCGGGCAGCCGCTCCAGCCAGTCGTCACCGTTCGCCGCCGTCTCACCGAGTGCCCTGACCAGCCGCTGCGGCGGTTCGAATGCCATACGCGAGCGGTCCCCTTCCCGTCTCCGTCACGCCGAGGGTGTCACCGGCACCGCCTCGGCGCCGGCCCGCTCGGCGAGCCCAGGGAAGGCTACGCTCCGGCCGCGCCAGCGCACCGCCCGCACCGCCGCCTCGCGCAGCGCGGCCGCGGCCAGGTTCCGCCGCCCGCCGCCGGCCGCCCGCACCAGGTCGGAGTAGACCCCGGCCACCCGGTCCTCCAGTTCGGCGGCGAGCCGCACGGCCGTCGCGGGGTCGCCCACCGGGAACGGCAGCGCGTATCCGGCGGCCGCGGCCACCGGCACGGCGCCCAGCGCGCGCACCTCGCGCCCCAGGGCGTCCCGCCGCGCGCGATGGGCGTCGTACGCCGCCCGCGCCTCCGTGCGGCGCTTCTCGCCGATCCGCGCGCCGACCACGCCGTAGCCGTACACCGCCGCGTGCTCGGCCGCCAGCGCCGCCTGCAGGGCCCGCAGCTCCCCGTCCTCCGCCTCGCTCATGCCGTGCCCTCGCCCTCCGTGAGCAGATACGCGTGCGCCTCCCCGGCCGCCGCCACCGACGCCAGCAGCCGGGCCAGTTCACCCTCCACGCCGAGCAGCGCCTGGGCCCGCCGGTCCGCGACCGCCCGCTCCACGGCGGCCAGTTCGGCCAGGGCGGCCCGCTCGGTGCCGGGGACGGTCCGGGAGGCAGCCCCGGTGCCGGGAGCGGACGCCGCCGCCGTGGGGGAGGGCCGCGCCGCGCCGCCCCCGAACGCCTCCGTGTGCCACCGGGTCTCCTCCCGCAGCGGCCGCAGCCGCCCGGCGAGCCCCGGATGGGCGGCCAGCACGGCGTCGTAGCGCGCGAGCAGGCCGGCGCTGTCCCGGGCCGCACGCGCGCGTGCCCGCTCGGTGGCCGACGGGCTGCCGCCCGTGGTGCCCGAGTCGCCGGGGCCGCCGGAGCAGCCCGCCAGCAGGGCGACGCCCGCGGCCGAGGTGAGCAGGGTCCTTCTGCGCGGCCCCGAGGGCATGCGCGGCGACAGGGAAAACGGCACGGCTGACGTCCTCGAAGGCTCGTACGAAAGGACTGGGCGGCTCGCCCATGATCACCGTACCCGCGCACGTGTCCGAGACCACTCATCGGCACCGCCCCGGCGCAGGTGGACGGCAACACACCCTGGGACCGGATACCCTTTGACCAGACACGCGACCTTCCCACAACAGCACACGCGGCCGAGGAGTCACCCGGATGAGCACCACCCAGAGCGAGAGGCTGCGAGAACTGCTGGAACCGCTCGTCACCTCCCAGGGGCTGGATCTCGAAGAGGTCGCGGTGGACTCGGTCGGACGCAAGCGAGTGCTGCGCGTCGTCGTCGACTCCGACACCGGAGCGGATCTCGACCGGATCGCCGATGTGAGCCGTGCGCTCTCGGCGAGGCTCGACGAGACGGACGCGATGGGCGAGGGCGAGTACACCCTCGAGGTCGGCACCCCGGGCGCGGAGCGCCCGCTCACCCAGCACCGGCATTACGTACGGGCCACCGGCCGGCTGGTCAGGTTCCAGCTGGCGGACGGCGCGGAGCTGGTGGCGAGGATCCTCACGGTCGACGACGACGGCGTCGACGTCGAGGTGCCCGGGGTCAAGGGCCGCAGGCCCACGGCGCGCAGGCTCGCCTTCGACGACGTCGCCAAGGCGCGCGTCCAGGTCGAGTTCAGCCGCAAGGACAAGCAGGACCACAAGGACATGACGGAAGAGGAGGAGGCGTAGCCGTGGACATCGACATGAGCGCCCTGCGGGGTCTGGTCCGGGAGAAGGAGATCTCCTTCGACCTGCTCGTCGAGGCGATCGAGGCGGCCCTCCTCATCGCCTACCACCGCACCGAGGGAAGCCGCCGGCACGCGCGCGTGAAGCTCGACCGGGAGACCGGACATGTGACCGTGTGGGCGAAGGAGGACCCCGAGGACGTCGAGGAGGGCCAGCAGCCCCGAGAGTTCGACGACACGCCGTCCGGTTTCGGCCGGATCGCCGCGACCACCGCCAAGCAGGTCATCCTGCAGCGGCTGCGCGACGCCGAGGACGACGCCACGCTGGGCGAGTACGCCGGCCGTGAGGGCGACATCGTCACCGGTGTGGTGCAGCAGGGCCGCGACCCGAAGAACGTGCTCGTCGACATCGGCAAGCTGGAGGCCATCCTGCCGGTGCAGGAGCAGGTGCCCGGCGAGAGCTACCCCCACGGCATGCGGCTGCGCTCGTACGTCGTCCGGGTGGCCAAGGGCGTCCGCGGTCCCTCGGTGACCTTGTCCCGCACGCACCCGAGTCTGGTGAAGAAGCTGTTCGCGCTGGAGGTGCCGGAGATCGCCGACGGGTCCGTCGAGATCGCCGCCATCGCGCGCGAGGCCGGCCACCGCACCAAGATCGCCGTCCGGTCCACCCGGTCGGGCCTGAACGCCAAGGGCGCCTGCATCGGCCCCATGGGCGGACGGGTGCGCAACGTCATGGCCGAGCTGAACGGCGAGAAGATCGACATCGTGGACTGGTCGGACGACCCGGCCGAGATGGTGGCGAACGCGCTGTCCCCCGCCCGGGTGTCCAAGGTCGAGGTCGTCGACATGTCGGCCCGCTCCGCGCGCGTGACGGTGCCCGACTACCAGCTGTCCCTGGCGATCGGCAAGGAAGGGCAGAACGCCCGGCTCGCGGCCCGGCTCACCGGCTGGCGGATCGACATCCGTCCGGACACCGAACAGCCGGGGGAATAGATCTCGGCCCCCGGTGGGTTGGATCCCGACAGTTGTACGCGCAGCGACTGCCCGATCTCGGCCCCGCGGGGATGAGGTCGTTACGGGGAGGTAGACTTAAGGGTGTCTGGCCGGACGCGAGCCCGCGCATGCCCGGAGCGCACCTGTGTCGGGTGCCGGGAGCGAGCGGCCAAGACCGAGCTGCTGCGCATCGTGGCGATCGAGGACGCGTGCGTCCCCGATCCTCGCGGTACGCTGCCCGGCCGGGGTGCCTATGTACACCCCGCCGTGGTCTGTCTCGACCAGGCGATACGCCGCCGGGTGTTCACGCGGGCGTTGCGCGCCCCGGGAGCGCTCGACACAAAGGCGTTGCGCCGGTACGTCGAGCGGACGACAGTTGCCGAGCAGGCAACACGGTAAGAAGCGTGCCGTACGGAACCTCCCGTGCGGCCTGGTACCTCGCGAGTCTGAAAGCAGGTCGAGATTGCGATGAGCACTCGATGAGTACGCGATGAGTACGCCCATGAACTAGCGACGGTCCGGCCGCAACCCGGACCTCAAAGGAGCGAAGTGGCTAAGGTCCGGGTCTACGAACTCGCCAAGGAGTTCGGTGTGGAGAGCAAGGTCGTCATGGCCAAGCTCCAGGAACTCGGTGAATTCGTCCGATCGGCGTCTTCGACGATCGAGGCGCCCGTAGTACGCAAACTGACTGACGCCTTCCAGCAGGGCAGCGGCAAGTCCGCCGCGAAGCCTGCCCCGCGGAAGGCAGCCCCCAAGCCCGCCGCGCCCTCCCCGGCGCAGGCGGCACGTCCGGCTGCCCCCAAGCCGGCCGCGCCCAGGCCTCCGGCTGCCCAGCAGCCCGCGGCCGCCGCGGCCCCCGCGGCCCCCGCGTCCACGCCGGCCCCCGGTCCGCGTCCGACGCCGGGTCCCAGGCCCGCGCCGCGT
>NZ_JBHMCY010000061.1:0-32816 GCF_042430725.1 Streptomyces cinereospinus
TCTGATCAGCGATCTTGTCGGGGTGACCCTCGGTCACGGACTCCGAGGTGAACAGACGACGGGACATGGCGTTCTCCAGGATGGGGAATCAGTGAGGTGACTCGACGTCATGGGAACTTGGCCCTCCTCCTGCTCAGGAGGACCGAGTCGGCCGGTGCGGCGAGAGGGCGTGCCGGGCGCAGGTCCAGGCCGTCCAGCCCTACCTCGCCGTCGACCGCGATCGCCCGTCGCACCGGCCCCGCCTTGGTCTCCAGCTCGGCGGGGGTGGTGTGCCGGCCGGCAGCGACGCGTTGATCGCGGCGTCCACCGGTCACAGCCGGTGAGTGGATCGGCCGCTCAGCCGAGGACAGCCAGCGCGTACTACGGGGCATCCGCGATCCACTCGCTGATCGCGATGAGCGAGTGGGCCCCGGTCAGCACCGCCTAGCGGCCGCACACTGCAACGCGACCGCCGGGCACCGCGGGGATCGGTGACCAGGATCAGGAGACGCCGCAGGTCAGCGACATCCACGAGACCAGCGAACCGGGCCCGTCCCCATCACGCGACGCCCCTGGGACGGACAGGCCGAGGGAGTTGACAGCCTTCACTTCATGCATCGTCTTTGGTGACGACGATGTTGTTGAAGCTACAGGTCGCGGAGAATACGCGGTTGGTCTGCATCCACTCCTTCATCTCCGCCTCGATCTCAGCCTGGTTCTGTGCCGACATCTCCAGGGTGTAGCCCCTGAACGCGGTACCCATCAGGAGATTCCAGCCTCCGTCGGCTGTCTTGTAATCCATGACGACGTCCCGGTGGGTGATCTTGACTCGCTGCTTGTTTGTCACCTCTTCGAGGAGTGTCCTCAGGAAGAGGATGTCTTCTGTGACGCGCCAGGGTATGGAGATCCGCAGGTCTTCGGTCTTGTTTTGCGCCAAGTCCAGGAAGACGCCGGAGATGGGCGTGAGAAAGTTGCGCCCCAGGGTCATGAGGACCAATTTACCGCCAGGCTTGACGGCCCCCCACATTTTCACCAGGAAGGCTTTGAGGTCTGAGGCGAAGAAGGGTCCGTTGGCTGACACGACGATGTCGTATGCGGCGGCGTCGAACTGGGCCTCATCCATGTTCTCGACGACGAATTGGATGTTCTTGACTCCCGCTGCCTCCGCACTTTCCTTGGCTTCCTCGATCATGGAGGGGGAGATGTCGATGGCCAGGGCGTGTCCTGTCGGTCCTGCGAGCTTCGCTGCCCGGACGATCGCGTCCCCCGTCCCGCAGGGCAGATCGAGGATCCGGTCGCCTTCCTTCACTGCCATGTCGGCCAGCAGCGGATCGCGTATCACCTCGGGGAAGGCGTCCTGGATCTTCGTGTACTCGTTTGCCGCCTTCTGGAAAGTGCCGCGAGAGTCGAATTCAGGCATATCTTGAATTCCCTTCAGGTCGGTGAGCCCGTGATGGCGGGAGGGCGGTCGCGCTCACTGGAATGCGGGCGGGCGGGCTCCATCCGCACCCCTGGTTCGGGGCGAGTGGTTCGGGGTGAGGGTGTTCGAGGAGATCCAGAGGTCGCGGGAGAAGACGAATTCCATCCTCGAACCCATTACGGAGACGGAGCTTCTCGATGGACATGCCAAATCCAAAGAGAGTCGGTCGGCTGGTTATCTGGAGTGCCGCAGGGGGCGGTCGGTTCAGCGGTGCCGCGTCAATGCGGCCGGCGATCGAATGACGAATTTCTTTCTCCGCGCATCACGCAAAAGGAACCGCTGAAGCCGCACCGCACTGTGCGACGGATAGTCTTCAACACCAGCTTTTCGTGACTGAGGAATCAAGTGGCTTCAATTCGGCCGGGTTCCCGTACGTTCATCTTGGGAGCACGGCACTGCCGGAGGAAGTGTCTCCTGATCGTGGTGGTGCGAACACCATCTGTGCGGAGAACCTGATCCGTGCCCCGGTACTACGGCCGGTGACCGCTGGGGCGTCAACCGCCGCGAGGAGGGGAGTGGCGATGACGCCTGTCCGCCCACAAGGGCGCCCTTCACCCCGGCCTACGCCTCCTGGGCGACCCCGATCGAGGCGCGCTTCGGGCCACTGAGGCAGTTCACCATCGCCAACTCCGACCACCCCGGCGTACGCACGGCACGAGGTGGCGGCGGAGCCGCTGTGGGGTGCGTTGGCGGCGTTCACGAACCTGTCGCTCCCGTGCCGTTGACAGAGGCCACTCCCCCACCTGCCCGAGTGCCCCGGTCAGTGTGGCCGGCCGAACCGCACCGTCAGCACGTCGGGCCCGTGAATGCCGAGCGGGCTGCGCCGGCTGGGCTGCCCGAGCCGACGCCGAAGCGGGCCGCGGGCAGACCGCGGGTGTCAGACCGGCAGGCGTGGTACGAGATCGTGTTCGTGCTGCACACCGGCATCCAGTGGGAGTACCTGCCCCAGGGACTGGGCTTCGGCTCGGCCGTGACCTGCCGGCGGCGCCTGGCCGCCTAGCCGCCTGGCCGCCTGGAACGAGGCTGGCGTCTGGAACGAGGCTGGCGTCTGGAACGAGGCTGGCGTCTGGAACGAACTGCTCCACGTGCTGCTGAGGAAGCCGCGGGCCGCCAAGAAGCTGGACTGGTCGCGGGCAGCGATCGACTCCTCCCACGTCCGGGCCGCCCGCCGGGGCCCAACAGCGGTCCGGACCCGGTCGACCGCGCACGGCCGGGCAGCAAGCACCACGTCCTCGCCGACGCCCAGGGCGTCCCGCTCGCGATGTCGCTGACGGGCGGCAACCGCAACGACGTCACCGAGCTCCTGCCCCTGCTCGACAAGGTCCCGGCCATGGCCGGCGCGGTCGGCCTGCCCAGACACAGACCCGACGTGCTCCTCGCCGACCGCGGCTGCGACCACGACGAGTACCGGCGCCCGCTGTGGGCCCGCGGCGACCGCCCGGTGATCGCCGAACGAGGCGAGGTCCACGGCTTGGGCCTGGGCTTCTTCCGTAGCGTCGTCGAGCGCACGATCACCTGGCTGCACGGCTTCCGCCGCCTGCGCATCCGCTGGGAACGACGCGACGGCATCCATGCAGCCTTCGTGAGAGGTTCGGTTTTTGCGCCAGCCCTGCCTACCGATGACCGTCCGGTCGGCCTACGCGGGGCTCCACGCCTTCCGGCGCCTGCGCGTCCACGGGGATCGCGGGGTCAACTTCCGCGCGGCTTCCCTTGGGTGTCCCATCGGTCCAGCGGACGTACAGGCGCCGGGGGCCTCGTATGAGCAGGCCCTGGCGCCAGGGCAGAAACGCCGGGTCCGAGTCCAGGGCCAGGTCGGGGCAGCGTTCGAGCAGTGCGGTGATCGCGGTGGCCGCCTGGAGCCGGGCGAGGGGGGCGCCCAGGCAGTAGTGAATGCCATGCCCGAAGGAGAGATTGCCGCCCGCGGCCCGGCGGATGTCGAAGCGGTTCGGGTCCGGGAAGCGGGCGGCGTCTCGTCCGGCGTCGGCGAGGGCGATCAGCACCAGCTCACCACCCCCCGGGACGGTCACCCCGCCGATCGTCACCGACCCGGTGGTGAATCGGTACGTCGTCGTCTCGACCGGAGTCTCGTAGCGCAGCATCTCCTCCACAGCGTTGTCGATGAGGCCGAGGTCGGCGCGCAGCGACGCGAGTTGGTCCGGATGGCGGAGCAGGGCGAGGACGCCCGACGCGATGAGGTTGACGGTGGTCTCGAAGCCTGTGACCAGCAACAGCCAGGCCATGCCGATGAGTTCGTCGGCGGACAGGCGGTCGCCGTCCTCGTCGGTGGAGCGGATGAGGGCACTGAGCAGGTCATCGCCGGGGCGGCCGCGCTTCTCGTCGATCATGCCGACCAGATAGGCGGTCATCGCACCGGTCGCGGCGCGGCGGGTGTCGCGGTCCGGGCTGCTGAGGGCCTGTTCGGCCCAGGTACGGAAGGAGCCGCGGTCCAGGGAGGGGACACCGAGGAGTTCGCAGATGATGCCGATCGCGAGCGGGAAGGCGAGCGCCTCGACGAGGTCGGCGCGTCCGTCGGGCGACGAGAGCATGGTGTCGAGGAGTTCGCCGGTCAGGGCTTCCACGCGCGGCGTGAGCGTCTCCACGCGGCGCGGGGTGAACTCCCTGGAGACCAGTCCGCGCAGCCGGGTGTGGTCCGGTGGGTCCGAGCTGAGCAGGTTGTGGCCGGCGGACAGCCGGGCCAGCGGAAGCCCGGGGGACGCGTGTTGCCAGTTCTTGGACAGCGTGGGGTCGGTGAGGGCGTCTTTGCAGGCCCCGTACCCGACGACGAGCCAGCCCTCCGCGCCCTCGGGGACCCGCACACGGTGCACGGGTCCGCGGGCACGGAGTTCGGCGTAGACGGGGTGCGGATTCCTGAAGAATTCCTCGCCGAACGCCCCGAAGTCTGCCGCGACGTCCGATGTCATGGCGAGCTGCTTCCCTTGATCGGTGCTGGATTCACGACGGTCGGCCTTACGGTGTTCACGGACAGGCAACAGGGCGTGGTGCCGGTCGAGTCCGCGACGACCCAAGATGTCGGCGTAGGCCCACTCGACGAGGAAGCGGCGGGGGTCCGGAGCGATGTCGGCCGGCGTGTCGACGACGGCGGCGCCGCGCGTGCCGGACAGCTCACCGAGGACGGCGAGGCCACGCTCGAATCGGGTGCCGGTCCGCGCGGTCGGGGAATGGGGCTCATTCATGCTGCACCAGGTGAATGGTTGGAGTGCACACCAAGGAGTTCGAGCATTCAGACAGTCCCGACCGCGACGACATTCCCCTCGCTGATGTAACCGTCCGGGTGGCGCAACGGGTTCGTCGCGTCCTCCGGGTCGAGGAACGGCGCCCAGTCGCCCGGAATCCCGAGATTCCGCGCCTGCCGCGCGAAACGCGCGCACGCGTTGCCGTAGAACCGCATGGCCGCAGGGGACAGCGGGGCGTGGTGCTCCATGAGGACCGTGCGCTGCCACACCGAACGGAGACCGGCCTCACGGAGCCGGCGGTACAGGTCGCGGCCGCGCAGCAGTTGCCGCGCATACCCGGGGGACATGGCGGACGCGCGGAAGAAGTCGGTGATCAGGAACGGGTCCGCGGGGCGTACGGTGCTCAGCGTGCCGTCGACGTCCTTGACCGCGATCAGTCCCCCGGGCCGGGTGACTCGGCGGAACTCCGCGAGCGCACGGGCCAGTTCGGCGTCGTCGAGGTACTGGGTGGTGTTCGCGCACCACACGGCGTCGAACGAGGCGTCCGGGTAGGGCAGTCGGAGCACACTGCCCTGCCGTATCTCCGTCTGCGGCCCGGCCTGATGGTTCCGCATCCGCTCGGCGGCCCGCTCGGCGTTCTCCCCGGCCAGATCGAGGGCGGAGATCCGGCCCCGTTCGCCGACGAGTTCCGCGAGCCAGGGCAGAAAGGTTCCGCTTCCGCAGCCCGCGTCCAGGACATGCCAGCCGGCGCGGATTCCGACACCTTCCAGGGCCTCCCGGTAGGCATCGGCGCAGGCTTCGAAGTGAGCGTCGACGATCTCCTCGTGAGTGAAGGCCAAGCCGGTGGAGGTGGTGTAACCGAGCGCCGCGTGATCTCCCGTCAGCACGTGGTGGCTCCAGCCGGACGGAAGGCCTGCGCCGCGGCAAGGAGGCTGGTGAGGATCTCCACGGTTTTCCCGGGTGCCTCCAGCGGGGCAAGGTGGCCGACGCCGGGGAGGGTGACGAGTCGGCCGTTGGACAGGGCGGCGGCCGTCTCGCGGGCCTCGTCCAGGGTGACGAGTTCGTCCTCCTCGCCCTGGGCGACCACGGCGGGCACGTCCGTGGCGCTCAGGGCGGCCAGGGAAGCCTCGCGGGCGGCGATGGCCCGCTGCGCCCACGCGACGGAGTGCGGCTCGGCCGTCTGTGCCAGGGCCGTCACCTGGGCCAGCAGCCGCGGCCGCTGGGCCCGGGTGGTGGCGCCGAGAAGGGACGGGGTGGTGTCCGTGACGATCCTGGCACGCAGGGAGTCATCGCTGATCAGGTCGGCGAAGCGGAGGCGCGCCGCGGCCCCCTTCGGCGTGTCGGCCGTGCCCCGGGCCGCGAACAGGGCCAGTGCGCGGACACGGTGCGGATGACGGCGCAGGAACGACATCGCCGTATATCCGCCCATCGAGCAGCCGACGACGACCGCCGAGTCGACGCCGCGGCGATCGAGTTCGCGGGCCAGGTCGTCGGCGACCAGGTCGAGGGAGGGGACGGCATCCGCCGGGAGCGGGGTGCCGCCGAAGCCGCGCTGGTCGACGGTGAGGACGCGGTGGCCGCGGGCTCGCAGGGCCCGGGCGGACTCGTCCCACATGGACGAGTCGAGAGGCAGGGCGTGGAGCAGGACGACGGGGAGGCCCGCGCCGGTCTTCGAGTCACTCATCGTCGGGCCGCCCGTTCCGCGTCGCCGACGAACCGCCGGGCCCGCTCGGGCAGTCGGGAGCCGCGCAGCCAGGCGAGGGCTACCGGGGAGGGGGGCAGGTCGTGCACCGGGACCACCTTGATGTCGGGCGGCAGGACCGCGTCGAGGGACTGGAAGGACACATGTATCGCGAGAGTGCTCCGGAGCAGTTCCAGCAGGGCGGGCAGGGTGGTCATGGTGTGCGTGCGGCGGATGGCACGGCCCGTCCGGGTGCGCGGCGGTACGACGAGGTCCCAGACGTTCGGCGGGAAGTCGCCGGGGCACCGGAAGCCCTCGTAGTCGGCGACCTGTTCGAGGGAGACCGACCTCTGGGCCGCCAAGGGGTGATGGGCGCCGACAAGCACGGCACGGCCGTCCCAGGCGACGCGTTCGCTGAGGACGATGTCCGGATCGAGCGGGGCGTACTTGACGAGCATGAGGTCCGTCGCCCCGGCACGCAGCAGCGTGAACGGCTCAGAGACCTCGTAGGGGACGTACTCGACCGACGACTCCGGGTGCCCGGCGGAGGCCACGATGCGAGCGGCGAGGTGGGTGGAGCCGTGGACGCCGAGCCGGAGGCTACGGGGCGGGACGGCCGCGCCGGGGACAAAGGCGTCACCGGCGGCCGCGGGTGTGCGGGTGGTCATGGGTCAAACCTCCGTGGACAGTCCCGCGTAGGCCTGGAGTTCGTCCGGGCGGTGGACGTCGGTGTCCACGCGGAGCATGGCGAATCGGCCGGCCAGGCCGGTAAGTCGAGGCATGAAGCGCAGGGTCAGGCGGTCGCAGGGATGGATCAGCCCGTCCAGGACGGCCTCGGCGAGCAGATGGTGGAGGTGTACAAGGGCGTGCGCGACGGTCACCCCGGCGGTGGCGATGTACAGGTCTCGGTGGACGGCGGGGCGGGACCAGCCGGCACCGGACGCGGTCACCGTACGCGGGACGGTCACCGTGGCCGCGGGCTTCGCGGTCAGATCGTGTCCGGCCTCGAAGGTCTTGAGGAGGCGACGCAGCGTGACCGTCGCCGCGCCCGGCGCCGGACCGCACCAGGCCACCGAGCCATCGCCCGCGACGTGCTCGAAGGTGAACCGCTCACGCAGGTTGGCCGGGCTGCCGGCCAGGAACACAGTACGTGTGAAGGAGCTGCGCCAGGCGTCACGCGCCTCCGGTGCCAGGGTGAGCGCGAAGGCACAGGTCTCGCGCACCCAGCTGGGCAGATCGAGCCGGCCCACGACGGCCACCGCCAGCACCTCGGTGTCGGCTGCGTCCGCGGTGTGGAAACCGGCCCGGAGGGCCCTCAGGGCCTGGGCGCTGGACAGATCGAGCCGGTCGGCCAGTTCGGGGCGGGCGTTGCGGACGCGGTCCAGGGCGGAGCGCAGCAGGGCGGCCGGGGAGAGGGCGTGGGGCGAGGCGAAAGCCGCGGTCGCGGGAGGCGTGGGAGCGAGCGTGTGCGAGGGGTCGGAAACCGCATGAGCGGGGGCCGTCGGTTCGGGGGAACTGGTCACAGGTACACCGCCGACAGAAGTGCGGGGTCGGGAGCGGGCCGTCCACGGCCCAGGAGGGAACAGGTGAGCCGGTAGGGGTCGACATAGGTGTGGCCCCGCCGGTGCCGGTCGAGAGCGTCGAACAGGTCACCGGTGCCGACCGCGACGGCGGCCCGGGAGCGCCGTAGGAGCCGGGCGGCCATGGTCAGGCAGTTCCGCAGCAAGTCGTGCCGGAACGACTCGCGCTGGCCGGGGCCGAGGGTCGCCACGAAGTACAGGCGCATGCCGAGCCGCAGCGCCTCGGTGTCGTCGCCGCACGTCTCATCGGCCTCGCCGAGCAGCACACCGGCCGTGTGCCCGCGCCAGCCGCCCTGTCGGGCCGGGGCGATCCGGCCATCGATGGGCACCCGCCCCAAGGGCACCCGGTGCACTGCGGGCCCGAGGCGGGTCAGGACGCGGTTGAGTAACTGGTAGTCGGTGTCCAGCTCGCGGTCGTAGAGCAGGACGACCTCGTCGTACCAGGGCACGAGCGGAAGCAACTCGCGCAGGGCACAGGCGAGGTAGTTGGGCTGGCCGTCCGAGGTGATGATGCGGCGCAGGGGCATGCCGTACCGGGTGAGGTCGAGGTAGACCGGACCGCCGTAGTCGCGCTGGTCGAGGACGAGGCCTGTGGCGGACAACTGTTCGACCATCTCCTCCAGAGCGAGGCCCGGCGGCTGGTGTTCCTTGAGGCCGGGATCGTGCATGCCGAGCCGCTCGTAGTGCCCGGCCCACAGCTCCAGCAGGCGCCGGCTCGCGGGGTGGGTCCAGCCGCTGTGCTCGATGGCGTCCCGGTACGGTCGCAGCGCCTGCGCGCTCTGCGGCTGCTCCTCGGCTCGGTAGCGAACGTAGAGTTCGCCGATCTCCTCCTCGGAGAGCTGTGCGTAGTCGGTCTCGCCACGGGTGCGGTCGAGGTACTCCCAGAAGCCGACCGTCTGCTCGGTGACGTGGTAAGTGGTGTGGCTGTATCGGTACGTCACCTCGGCGAGCGGCACCGTGGCCCGGAACATGACGTCGGTCCACAGCAGGCCCTTGAGGTGGCTGGGGGTCAGGGGTTTGGTGGGGGTCACCGTGACCGGGGCCAGCAGGACGTTCTTGCGGGGCGGCATCTTCATCTTCCTTTCCGGACAGTGGCTCTGATGGTCTCCAGGAGTTCGGTCCGGGTGGGAGGCGCGGTTTCGGCGGACGGGGCTGGGTTCGCGGACGCCTGGCGTACCCGGCTCGGGAAGTGCTCGTCGGCGAAGAGCCGCGCGGGGGTGGTCAGGCTCGTCCGGGCGCGGGTGACTCCCCGCCATACGACCGGATCGGTGGCCGTGGCCTCGATCGCCGCCGCCCAGAGGTCCGGGGGCACCGGCGGGACCGGGGGGCGCCGGGACGCCGGGGGCGTACCCGTCGCTGCCCGCCACCGCTCGACCCGTGTCCATGAATCGTGGATGGCCTGCTCGTACCAGGGGCGCAGGAGTTCGTCGGTGAGGTCCGCGGCGGCACGGCCCAGCTCGGCCGCCGCGGACGGGTGCCGGTCGATCAGGTCCGCGAGCCGGAAGGCATGGGTGAGCGCGAGGGCGAGCCCGCGGCCGAACATCGGGTCGGTGACGCAGGCGGCGTCTCCCACCCGGAGAAGGCCCGGGAAGGGCGAGGCGTCCCGCAGGAGGTTCGGCGGCATGCCGATCACCCGCACCGGCCCCAGCGGCTGCACGGCGTTCTCGTCGACCCACGGCAGGAGATACGGCGAGATCCCGCAGACGGCGGTGAAGGCACCGGGGTCGCGCAGTGCCGTCGTGGCATGGTCACCGGGCAGGGTGCCGAGGGTGATGGCGAACACGTCGTTGTCCGCCGGGTGCGCCACGGCCGAGTAGTGGCCCCAGATGCCGCCGGCCGCGTTGCCCCGGTTGAGTGGGCCCGGCGGCGAACCGCCGGGTTCACGCAGCCGGTAGAAGCGGCCGAAGGCGCGCAGGTGACTGGCGCCGGTGAGGTCCTTCCCGGCCGGGACGCCGGCTGCGGCGAGCCAGGTTCGGGACGCACAGCGGCGGCCGGAGGCGTCCACGACCAGGTCGGCGGCGAGGGTCTCGCCGGAGTCCGTGACGACTCCGGCCGCCCGGTCGGAGTCGAGCAGGAGCCCGGTGACCACGGTGTCGTGGCTGATGGTCACCGTGGGCAGGGCGCTCGCGGCGCGGTGCAGGACGAGGTCCAGCACCGAGCGGCGGCAGAAGAGGGTGACCAGGTCCGGGTCGTCGACTTCGCCGGGTGCCGCCGTTCTGAGGTCCAGCAGCCGCGCCCCGTCCGCCAGCAGCGCGGTCAACACCCCCGGCGCATGCCGCCGCAGCGTCCGTACCCCGAGCGCGTTGAGGACATGGTCGTGCGCGGCCTGGGGCACCGCCGGTCGCCGCCACGACTCCGCGCTCTTGCGGACGGGCCCGTACGGGGGCGTCTCCCCCCGTTCCAGAACCCGGACTCGGTGGCCGCGTCCACCGAGCGCCAGAGCCAGGGCCAGACCGGCGGTGCCGCCGCCTGCGATCACGATGGCCCTCATGGTCAGCGTCGCCGACCATGCACGAAGAACACCCGGCGCACCTCGGTGACGTCGCGCGGCGGCACCGGGTCCGGCCACCGCCCGTAGTCGGCGTCAGGCTCGCCCGGCTGGAGGGCGCGGACGTCGAAGCCGTACTGCGCGAACAGTGCCTCCGGCTCGTCGGTGCCGAACACCCAGGGGCACCCCCAGCCGGCGAACACGTCCAGCAGGCCCCGCATGTGCGGGAGACTCAGCGCGGCCCGGTTGACGATGTCGGCCGCGATCCGGCTGCCGGGGGCGGAGATCGCCGCGACCCGCTGCAGCATGCGGCGGGAGTCGGCTTCGGGGATGTAGTAGAGCAGGCCCTCCAGCAGCCAGGTCGAGGGCACGGTGCGGTCGTACCCGGCCGCGCCGAGCCGGTCCTCCCAGTCGTCGTCGGTGAGGTCGACGGCGACCGTGCGGTGGTCGACGCGGGGCGCGACCCCGCGCAGCCGCTCGGCCTTGAAGTCGAGCACCGACGGGCGGTCGACCTCGAAGTAGCGGATGCGGCCGGGCCAGGACAGCCGGTAGGCGCGCGAGTCCATCCCGGCCGGGGCCAGCACGATCTGAGTGGTCTCCGGCGCCCGGGCGGCGTCTTGCAGTAGATCGTCGAAGAACCGGGTGCGGATGGCGTTGTAGTCCGGAGTGCTGGGCAGGGAGCGCAGCCGGTCCGGCGGGAAGGTCGCGGCCCGGATCTCGGCCAGCAGGTCCGGTCCCTCGTCTCCGGCCAGTCCGGCGGCGTACGGGTCCTCGTACAGCCGGTCCGGGCGGCGGGTCTCCGCCGCCCGCAGCGCTGCGGTGAGCAGGGCGGTCCGTTCGACAGGGTTGAGTACGGGCATGGGGGCTCCTCGGGGGGCGGTTCGAGAACCTGGGGTGCGTTGGCGGGGCCGGGGGCGGTTCGGCACGCCGGACAGACTTCGGTTCACCACCGTGAGGGCGTCGCAGGTGGGCGTCAGCCGTCCGCCGTCCCGGTCAGCCGCCGCCACAGTGCGTCGTCCTGCCGGAACAGCCGGTCCTTCACCTGGGTCGGCCGGATTCCCGTGTCGACTGCCGTGTGCCAGTCACGGGCGAACGCCTCGCGGTCCAGCAGCCGAACCGTCGGCCTCCCCAGCCGGCCGGCGCCCCGGGCGTGGCGGTACTCGGCGGACTCGGCGGCGAGGGCGCGGTCCAGATCGGCGGTGAAGCGGGCGGTCTCCCGCTGGTGCCAGGGGCTGCCGGGCGCGATCGCGAAGATGTACCGGCGGGTGTCGTCGGTGTCCGGCTCGACCCGGCACGCCACGTTGCGCAGGCCGAGTCCGCCGGAGCCCAGAGCGGTGTGCAGGGCCCGTACGACCTGGGCGTCCCGCAGTCGCTCCCCCGCCGCGTCGGAGCGCACCCCCCGGCCCGCGTACTCCACGCGCGGCACTGCGCCCACCCGGTCGACCACCCGGACCACGTCGCCGACGGTGTACCGGTAGAACCCGCCGACGTGGCTGAAGACCACGTGGTAGTCCCGGCCGGCCTCGATCTCGTGCGGCAGCAGGGTCGCGCTGCCGGGGGTGAGGTCGTGGTCGGCGGGGACGAACTCGTACACCGCCGCCGACGCGACGAGGCTGCCGGCGGAGGCGTGCCGGTCCAGCGCCACGCCGGTCGGGCCCTCGGACGCCGCCACCGGCGCGGGCAGCACGGTGACATCGTTGCCGAACTCCGCGCGCAGCGCGGGGAGATAGAGCGAGGCGACACCGGTGGTCCAGCAGAACAGTGCGCGCAGGCGGGGCCACACATGCGCGGGGCGCACGGTCCCGAAGTACTCGGCGAGCTGCTCCAGCCGGTCCGCCCGCCTGGGGTCGGGCGCCTGGTGGGGCAGGCCGCCAAGGGTTCCGTCGCGGACCTCCTTCACGATCCGCGGCCACCACAGGTTCAGCTGGTACGGCACCGCGGCGATCATCGCGGGGTTGATGCCGATCAGACACCGCAGATCGCTCTGCACCGCCAGCCGCAGCCGCAGATAGGCGCGTTCGAGGTGGTCGCCGGGGTCCGTGGGCACGGGCAGCACGGCCCACGGCGCTCCGGTGCCGGGTTCGGCGGAGAGGGGCTCGCCGAACCGGGCGCCGAAGTCGACCTGGCTGGCGCCCGCATACGGGCGGCCGTCGGCAGTGGTGGGCGGGGCGGTGAGCGGGTCGTGCTTGAGGTTGAGGACGGCGTCGGGCCGCTGGAGCACTTCGGGGAAGTGTTCGATCAGCGGGGCCCAGGCCGCGAAGTAGAACGGCATGAAGGTGGTGCTCATGAAACGCGGGGTGACGGGCACTTTCTTGTGTGCTCCGGTGCTGCCGCTGCTGGTGAAGTAGGCCTCGGGCGCGTCGGCCGTGAGCAGGCCCCGCTCGCCGGCGGCGGTCCGCTCGATCAGGGGGGCGTGGGCGGTGTAGTCCTGAAGCGGGACGGCAGCCCGGAAGTCGTCCATCGTGCGGATCCGGGCAAACCCGTGCCGTCGGCCGAACTCGGTGTCGGCGTTGAAGGCCAACAGGTCAGCGAGTACACGGGCCTGCGTGCCGCTCATGTCCTTGTGCTCGGCGGCGAGCCGCTCGCGCGCGGCGTACACACGCTCGCGGTAGCGGTCGGCGTGACCGGGGGTGTGCCATACGGAGGAGGCGTTCACGAGGTGAGCACCTCCCGTACGACCTCGACGGCGCGTTCGACGCTGGGCTGTTCCGGCAGCTCGGTCACCGGAAGGTCGCACACTTCCTCCAGCAGCAGCTGGCGCAGCTCCTTCTGATAGCGCTCGAACCCGGCCATGTCGCCTGTCTCGCCTGCGTATTCGAGGGGATTGAGGCCCGCGCCGCCGCCGCGTCGCCACCAGGCGGACGACGGCGAGACATCGAGGTAGACCACCCGGTCCGGCTGTGGGAACGAGCGCCACCAGTCGTACATCAGGGTGTCGCGGACCCCGGCCATCCGGCACTTCGCCAGAATCTTGTAGTAGTACGAGTCCGCGAGCACCGGCACCCGGGGGTCCCGCTCGTGCACCTGGTCCCTCATGTGCACCACGGCCGTCTGGAGCACGCTGGCCAGGAAGTCCGCCGAGTAGGCGGTGCCGAGGCCGGGCAGGAGGTGGTCCGTGAGGTCGCGGCGGAGCCGGGTGATCATGGTGTGCTCGGGGGCGACGAAAGCGCTGTCCGTCGAGACCAGCCGCCACTCGGGCAGCAGCCCGGCCAGACGGCGCATCACCGACGACTTGCCGGCTCCGTCGGGGCCGAGCAGGACGAAGAACGGACCCCCGGCCGTCATGCCGTGACTCCCTTGACGCGCCCGGCCAGTCGCTTTCGCAGCTCTTCGTCCTTCCCCACCGCCACGGGGTGCCCCACGAGTTCCAGCATCGGCAGGTCGGAGACGTGGTCGCCGTAGGCCCAGCAGTCGCGCGGATCGACGTCGGGACGGGACTGCAGCATCCGCAGCACGGCGGCACCCTTGCCCGCGCCGATGACCGGGGTCCCGACCTCCCCGGTGTAGCGGCCGTCGGCGACGAGCGGGCGGGTGCAGAGGAGGGTGTCGGCGCCCACCTCGCGCGCGAGGGGCTCCAGGAGCGGCGGGAAGGAGCCGGAGACGAGGACGACGGTCGCACCGCCGGCGCGATGAGCGGTCAGGGCCTCCCGGGTCGACTCGATGTAGAAGCCCCGGCCGGACGCGGTGCGTTCGGCGAACCAGTCCTCGGCGAGCCTGCCGATCGTCTCCACCGACTCGTCGGCGTAGTGGCCGTAGTAGAAGCGGTTGATGTCCGCCCGGGGGGTGCCGCCGTCGGCACGGCGGCGGACCGCCGCCATGATCCGCTCGTACTCCTCCTCACCGCCCACGCCATGCCGACGCACCAACTGGTAATGGAGGAAGTCGAACATGCTCTTGACGGTGATCAGGGTCTCGTCGACGTCACTGAAGACCAGGTAGGGGCGGTCCGTAGCCGGCCTGCGGCTGGCATTTGACACGTCAGGGGCTCCTTCTTGATGCCGACCGGTGGCCCGCAGCGCCTCCGGGCCGCCGTCTGTCACTCGGGACGAACTGTCGTCACGCCGTTCGAACCTCGGTCGATTCCGGTTCCTTCGCCGCCGCCAGGATCGCCGCGGCGTCCTTGAGGGACCGCTCGGCCGCCCGGGTCTCCTTGGCGTGGGAGACCTGGGTGTCGAAGGCAGTGAACCGGACCTCCATCACCGCGGTCTCATATCCGCCCTGGAGCACGGCGAGTTCGCAGGAGAACGTCGTACGGGTGCGGTGCGGTGAGCGGTGCGACAGGACCTTGCACCGGACGGTCGCGGGCAACGGGAAGAGGAAGTTCCGGTAGCGGGTGGCGAAGGTGTCGATCACGAAGTAGCTGTCGCCGACCGCCTCCGACTGCAGGTAGTGCTGCTCGGCCACCGCGATGAACATCTGTCGCCCGGCCTCCATGACCAGCATGCCCTGCACGTGCTGGCCGGTGAGGTGGTCGGACATCATCTCATTGCCGGAGTCCACCAGCAGGTCCGACTCGAAAGAGGCGGGTCCGGTCCGCCGGGGCAGGGAGATCAGCACGTTCTCCGGCCGGTGCTTGTGCGCGATCTCCCGTCCGGCACGGTCACGCAGTGCCTGGTCGTCGATGACGACCACGTCCGTGAGGCCGCGCCGGGCCAGGGTGTCGCGTACGAACTGGACGTCGAACTGGGACACCCCCTGCCCGAGCGTCACCGAGGTCGCGCCGGTGGCGCCGGCGAACGCCCCCTTCCTTATCTGCCGGGTGAGCTGAGACACCGTCATGACACCCTCGTACCGCACGAATTCGGCGAAGACATCGCCGACAAGGAAGAGGGTGTCCGGTTCGGCTTCGGTGCGGCGGGTGGTCTCATGCATCTCGGAGGACACCGCGAGCGCCCCTCACTCGGAGAGCCGGCGGCTCAGTTCCGGGAACTTGGGGTCGCTGCCCAGGGCGCCGCCCTCAGCCCAGCGGCTGCGCGGCACCTCTTGGATGTATACGGTGATCTTGTCCAGGGGGGCTCCCGTGACACGCCGGACGGTTCGGGTCAGCTCCTCCATGAGTTCCTGCGCCTGGGCGTCGTCCTGACCGTCCCAGGTGGTGACGGAGATGATGGGCATGGGGCTTCTCCTGTGCTCAGTGCCAGTGGGTGTGCGGCGGGATCAGGACTGGGGAGCGGCGGTGGTCCGCAGGTCCTGGAAGGACGCGCCGCGCAGCTTGAGGTGTGCGTGGATGTCGCCGCCGAGGCCGAACTCGCCGATGGCGCCGCCGTAGCTGCGCTGGTAGCTCATCCACAGCACGACCACGTTGATGATCCGGTTGGCCCCGGGCAGTCCGGGGTCCGGGAACGGGTTGGGCAGGGTCGCGTGGTAGCGGCCGTTCCCGTCGGCGTCGGTGACGAAGACGTTCGGCACTCCGAGCGGGCCCGGCCGGGTCGGCCCGGCGGGGTCCAGGTCGCGGGCGCGCAGCGACATCACGGTGTAGACGCTGTTCGGGACGAGCCGGGAGAACTCGAAGCCGAACGTCCCGCGGTGGCCGTCGGAGGTGACCCCGACCTCCAGGGTGCCGCTCGCCCTCACCCAGGCGCCGAAGGTCACCGGGGCGGTGACCTTCGGCCCGTCCTCGGGGCGCAGGTCCGGGATGGGCACCTCGTGGAAGGCGTGGCTGGGCCGCTTGACCTGGTGGGCCTCCGGCAACTGCTCCGGTGCGAAGACCATGCGGTAGTTGTTGCACGGCAAGGGCAGCGGAAGCGTGTACAGGACGATGTCCTTGTCAGCCCCGTCGGGTTCGGGGTCCAGCTCCCGTACCACGGTGTACGGGGCGAGCGCGCCGAACTCGGGCAGCGGACTGTCCGGGGAGACGACAGCCGCGCCCCACTCGGGCCGGGTCGCACCGTCCAGGGTGGTCCGGTTGATCATCCCGACCACCACGAAGTTGCCGTCGGCGTCCATGACTTCGCTCGGCGGGTAGAGCGGGCCCTGTGTGGTGAGGCTGAGCTCGTGCGTCTCTGTGGCGCCCGGGGTCGTGGTCCAGGATGCCGCGGCGGTCTCAGGCATCGGCGCGCTGGTAGACGCGGGTGTACAGACCGCTTTCGCCGCCGACGATGAAACGGTCGCCGGCCTGCTGGACGATGTCCCGGTACTCGGCCGAGGTGAAGACCTTCTGGTACTCCTCCGGATCGCAGTCGAAACCCGTCACGAACATCACGCCGGGCTGGGTGCTGAGCAGCGTGTGGTAGGCCAGGAACGTGGTGACCGGCTCGGCCCGACGGACGACGTCGAAGATGGTGTTCTCGCGCCACTCGCGGTAGGCCGTGTACTCCTTCGGCTTGACCTCGATGTACCGCAGTTGGACGTACCGCGTCGGAGGTAGCGGGTCGGCGGTGTCCTTGGGCGCCTCGACGAACTCCAGGAGCTGGCGCCGGAAGTCGCTGACGAGGTCCGCCGAGACGGTGTCCCACAGCCTCCGCCAGCCCGCCGACAACGCGTCCAGCTCGGCGTAGTCCTTGACGGGCGTGATCTCGAGAACGTTGTCACCGTCCGCGCTGCGGAACAGGGTGCGGCCGGCCAGCGGTTCCTTCTCGTTCAGTTCGCTCCAGCGGGCCAGAACCTCGTTCGCCCTGCCGGGAGCGACGCCGACTTCGTTGAGAATGAGCAAGGTGGCGGACATTTTCATTCCTCTCGATTAATCTCGAGTAAAATGCGTGTGACGTCACGACCGGTTGAGGATGTGCGCACGCGGATCGCCACGAAGGATGGCGAGAATGCATGGCTGGGACGATGCTCGGGCTCGCTCACCGGAGCGCGTCAGGCTACGGCGGCGCCCTTGGCCGCGAGGACCGCGGCCGCCTCGGCGACGGTCTGCTCGGGGACGAGTTCGCCCGTCTCGATGTCGATGCCGTAGCTTTTCTGGAGGCGCAGGGCGAGTTCCTCCAGCAGGAGCGAGTCGATCTCCATGGCCTCGAAAGTCGTGTCCGGCGTGACATCCGCCGTCGGCACGTTCAGTTCCGTCAGGAGCACGATGATGCGACCGGCGACCGAATCATCCATGTCTTCCTCCGCGAGTCGTGGGAACGCCGACCTCGAATTCAGGGCTTTGAATCCCATCGCGTCCCATAGATGCAATCCTGGGCGCTGGACCCGGGTGGAGGAAGTGTCTCCCCGTGATGGTGGTGGCAACACCACCATCCGCGAAACCGGCCGCGGCCCGGTCCATCTCACGGGGCGCTCTCCGGGGCGATGCGCCGGTATCCCGCACCGGCGCCCGCCGTCCCACCAGGATATGGCTCAGGCGGCCCCGGAGTGGGAGTGGACACCCGCGAACGCCCGCGCCCTTATGGCCGCAGCGGCGCCGGGCTGGGCTATGTACACGGTCAGTACCGACTCGGAGTACTCCGGCATTCGCATCAGCACTCGGTCGAAGATCATCACTCCGATGCGCGGGAGGGCGATTCTACGCACGTTCTCATACGGGTCGTCGACCTCATGCCGGTCCCACAACTCGGCGAACTTCGGACTCGTCCGGCACAGCCGATCCGCGATCCTGCCGAATTCCGGATCGTCCGGGAACCGTACCGACTGTGCCCGGAAATTGGCGACCAGACCCCGAGCCACTTTCTCTGTGTCGGGATACTTCGCCCGGGTGGCCGGGTCGGTGAAGAACTTCTCCAGGCAGTTGTCCCCGCTCGCGTTGAGACGGAACAGTGAGCGGGCGGACGCGTTGGCCAGTTCGATACGCCCGTACCGATCGGTGAGGTAGGCTGGACTGGAGGACCAGCTCTCGACGAGCGCACGCATGTGCGGGAACACACCGTCCCGGTACTCACTGTCCGTGCGCCGAGGCGGATTGAGTCCGGCCAGCCGGAAGAAATGCCGGCGCTCACAGCCGTCCAACCGCAGGGCGTTGCTGATGGCGCGCACGATGCTCTCGGAGACATTGATGTCCCGGCCCTGTTCCAGCCAGGTGTACCAGGACACCCCGACACCGGCGAGCGCCGCGACCTCCTCCCGGCGCAGTCCGGGGGTGCGCCGTCGCTCGACGTTCACCAGCCCGACTTCTTCGGGCGATATCGCCGCCCGGCGCGTCAGTAGAAAATGCCGCAGCTTCGCTCGTCGTAAAGGTTCGGATACTTGGGGGGGTGCGGTTGCGTCCACGCATCGTCCTCTCTTCTTGATTCCAGGCCGCGTCACACCTCGTGGTGCAGGGGATCAAGCGTTATGCGTTCCACTATGAGGTCCTGGCGGTCTCCGCGGAGGCGGCAGCCCACGAAGCGTCCTGCTGAGGAGGCGGGTTGAACCTCTGTCCGGCGGCGCCATTACCGCTGACCTGCGAATTCCGACATCTTGATCGACTGCACTGCCCGGCGGGGTGCCATCTGATTCCACGCGGCCCGGAATGGATCTCACTCTAACTTTTAATAGAATGGAAGGGGCGGCTTCAAGCCGGACAGCGATTTTCGGCAATCGCCGTCCGGTGTGACGGCGGTGGACCCAGTACCGGAACCACTGGTGGTGGCACCACCCGGTTGGACAGGCACTCCCTCCCTTCGGGCGCCGGCGGCAGACTGGCGGTCATGGTCCACACGACGCGGGACACCACGGAAGGCACGGCGAGCGGCGCGACCGCGGGTATGGCCCAGCGTGTCGTGGTGGGTGGCGAGACCGCCCCGCTGCGCCTGTTCTGCCTTCACCATGCGGGCGGCAGCGCCTGGTCCTTCGCGGGCTGGGGACACCGGCTCGGGCGCGAGATCGACGTGGTGCCGGTTTCCCTGCCCCCGCGGTCGGTGTCCGTACCGGGTTCCTCCGGTTCCGTCAGCACGATGGGTGACCTGGTACGAGAGGTGGCACAACGGCTCGCTCCAGCCCTCGACCAGCCCTACGCCTTCTACGGCCACAGCATGGGTGCGCTGGTCGCCTACGGGGTGGTCCAGCGGTGCCTCGCCGCCGGCCGCCGACCGCCCGTCTGCTTCGTGGCCGGGGCCCACCGCGCACCACATCTGCCGGCCCCCGACCTGGCCGTGGACCTGTCGGACACCGCAGCGCTCGAGCTGCTGTTGGGTCTGGGCGGGACCGGCCGGCTGTTGCGGGAGAACCCCCGGCGGATGCGGGCCGTGGTGGACCGGCTCCGTCAGGATCTGCTGGTCTGCACCACCTACCGGTACCCGGCAGAGGGACACCGACCGCTGCCTTGCCCGGTCCATGTGCTCCACGGCAGCGACGACCCGCTGGTTCCCGCCGCTCACGCGGCGGCCTGGAGCCGCCATGCGGCGCGGTCCTTCTCGCTGCGCGTCATGCCCGGCGGCCATTTCTTCCACAAAGAACACAAGGAGCTGTTCTTCGCGGAGTTGAGGCGGATCCTGAGGGAGGCGGGTGCCGTTCAGTCAGCGGTGACGCGCTGAACTCAGGCCGTTCACGGGCTGGTTGACCGCTGTTCTGCAACCAGCACCCCTGCCCCGGTGCACCTTTCCGCAAACCGTCTGACGTGTGATGCTCGCCGCTGACATCGCGTGTTCGTCCGGCCTACATTCCGTGAGCATGGACACCACAACCTCCAGGTCCGGCAGCAAGAAGAAACGGCGCAATGAGCTGACGCACTTCCTGCGCAGCCGCCGCGCCGCGCTTGCCCCCGCCGATGTCGGAATGGGGTCGGCCGGCGGTCGCATCCGTGCGGGCCTGCGCCGGGAGGAGGTCGCGGTCCTGGCCGGAGTGAGCGCATCCTGGTACGCGTGGCTGGAGCAGGGCCGCCCCATCAACGTCTCGGACGGGATTCTGGACGCGATCAGCCGCGCGTTACGCCTCACCGAGCGCGAGCGCGTCCATCTCTACCGGCTCGCCGACGCCAACCCCCCGCTGCCGGCGCCGCGTGCGGACCCGCCGGACACCGGGGTCCTTCAGCGGGTGGTCGACGCCCAGGCATCGGGGCCGGCGTGCGTCATCGACCGGTACTGGGACGTCCTCGCGGCCAACGAACAAGCCGCCAGGCTGCTTCACCTGGGTCAGGACGGCAACGAGAACTTCCTGATCGGTCTGTTCACGGGATCCCACGGACGCCAGTACGTCGATCTGCCCCAGGTGGCCCGCCAGATGACCGCCCGCTTCCGCCTCCAGACGTCCTACCTCGCCGGCGATCCCAGATACGAGCAGATAGCCGACCGGCTCTCTGCCGACAGCGCGCGGTTCGCCGAGTTGTGGGGCCGTCACGAGGTCGAGGAGTTCATGCCCACGACCGTCGAGCTGAACCGTCCGGACAGGGATTCCGTCCCCTTCACGCTGCACACGATAGATGTCGACGAAGCTTCCTCCGTCCGGCTGCTGATGTACCTGCCGCCGGGAGCCCCCAGCTCACAGCCGGTCTGGCGATAACCTTTTCGGGACAGCGTTCGGCCCGGCCCGGGAAGGTGGTGTTCCCGCCACCACCGGGACCAGTCACAGCGTCGGCACGGTCTGGCAGGGCGGTATCCGGCCCCTGACAATGGTCGTACGCCTTGGTGCGTCCTCGCGACGGCGCCGCATCCGCGCCGTCCCCGCGTACCCGGCCACGTGTGCCGTCCCTCCCCCTTCCCCCGACCGGAGGGGCGGCACCTTCCGACGGGCCCGGCCACGACGTCCGGCACCGGCAATCAGGGAGGCCCCCTTGGCATTCGCGCTGTCCCACGGACTTCTCTCACGGGTAGGACTTCTGGACAGGGAGGCGGCGATATGAGCAGGGCCGCGGTCCTCGCCGGGCTCGGAACGTATGTGCCGCCCCGCGTCGTCACGAACGACGATCTCTCCCGGACCCTGGACACCTCCGACGAGTGGATCCGCTCACGCACGGGCATCACTCAGCGCCACTGGGCCGATCCCGGCACCGCCACCGGTGACCTGGCCGTCGAGGCGGGCGAGCGGGCGCTGAAGTCGGCCGGCGCCGGTGATGTCGACCTGGTCGTCGTCGCCACGACCACGCCGGATCACCCCTGCCCGGCGACAGCTCCCGATGTCGCCCACCGGCTGGGCCTGAACTCGGTCGCCGCATACGACATCGCCGCCGTGTGCAGCGGATTCGTCTACGCGATGGCGTCCGCGGCGGGCGCCATCGCCGCCGGGATCGCCGAGCGCGTGCTGGTCATCGGGGCGGAGACCTACTCCACGATCCTCAACCCCGAGGACCGCGCCACCTCGGTGATCTTCGGTGACGGCGCCGGGGCCGTGGTGCTGCGGGCCGGCGAACTGTCCGAGCCGGGCGCGCTGCTCGGACACGACCTGGGCAGCGACGGCTCGCTCAAGGACCTCATCATCGTCCCGGCCGGCGGCTCACGGCAGCCGGCCGGCGCGGTGGCCTCGTCCGGCGCCCGCCCGGCCGAGACGTACTTCCACATGGACGGCAAGCCGGTCTTCCGGCACGCCGTGACCCGCATGGCGGCCTCGTCCCAGGCCGTGCTCGATCGCGCCGGCTGGGTCCCGGAGTCGGTGGACTGGTTCGTCGGCCACCAGGCGAACGTCCGGATCCTGCACGCCGTCGCCGACCAGCTCGGCATGGCCCGCAACCGGACAGTCGTCAACCTCGACCGCGTCGGCAACACATCGGCGGCCTCCATTCCGCTGGCACTCGGCGACGCCGTCTCCCGGGGCGTGCTGACGCCCGGCGACCGAGTACTGCTGAGCGCTTTCGGGGGCGGCTTGACCTGGGGCTCCACAGCCCTGGTGTGGCCGGAGATCGTGGCGGGCTAGGCGATGCAACGGGGCGGCCGCCGGGCACGGAGACCGGCGGCCGCCCGCCATGCCCGGCGGCTGTCCCGCCGTGACCGATCACAGAGACCAAGGAGCTGGACGATGCCCGAATCCAAGGCCGATCCCACCCCGCTGCGCATCGCCGTCCTCGGCGCGGGCAACATCGGCCGCCCCCTGGGCCGCCACTGGCTGGCCGCCGGTCACACCGTGACCTTCGGTTCCCGGACTCCGGACCGGCTCGCCGCCCTCGTCGAGGAGTCGGGCGAGCGAGCGCGGGCGGCCGAGTACCCGGACGCGGTGGACGCGAGTGACGTGGTGCTGCTCTCGGTGCCGCGTCCGCATCTTGAGGAGTTGCTGGAGCAGGTGGCCGACCGTCTGACCGGGAAGACCGTGATCGACGCGACGAGCCCGATCGGGCTCTCGACGGACGGTCTGTTCGTGTCCGAGCTGGGCCCGGACGTGACCCAGGGCAGCTGGTTGGCGAAGCGGCTGCCCGGCAGTTCGGTGACGCGGGCGTTCACCCACTTCCCGGACGAGCTCCTGTGGCCGCGCGGGACGCGGCAGCGGCATTTCTGGGGGATGGCGGTCGCCGCGGACGACGCGGACGCGCTGCGGATCACGGAACGCCTCGTGCACGACGCGGGCTTCGTCCCGGTACGGCTCGGAGGCCTGGACGAGTCCGCGGCGTTGGAGCCCGGTGGTGCGCTCTTCGGATACTTCTCGACGGCGGCCGGCCTGCGCAGGGCCGCCGGCATCGGCGGCTGAAGCGTCGTACGACGACGGCTGCGTCCCCGGACGTACCCGTCGTCGCGCATCGTCCGGTAGAACGCAGCGACCGCCTGTCCCGACCGGCCGGAGCCGGACAGGACAGGCGGTCGTCGCATGACCGCCTCCTCCTGGTCGGCGTCGGTCAGCGCTCCTCGCCGGCCCGCCCGGCTGCGAGCGGCAGGGACTCCACGGGGACCGCCTTCTGCTGGGCAGGCACCGGCTTCTTCCTCGGGTTGGACCAGCGCTGGGTGATGGGGCGCTCGATCAGGTCGTACAGCGCCCAGGACGCGAGGATCGAGACGCCGAGGCAGAGCAGCAGCATGGCCGCGGCCTGTGGTGCGGTGTACGTCTTGCTGCCGAGTAGTTTCCATACGCCTTCCAGCACGGTGAAGTGCACGAGATAGAAGGCGAAGGAGATGTCGCCGAGCCAGACCGTCACCCTGTTGCGGAAGACGGTGAAGCGGCCCTCGTCGTCCGCGATGGCGCCGGCCGCGATGAGGACGGCGGCCGGAATGACGCAGACGGCACGCGACGAGTAGATATACGGCGTGAAGTAGCCGAGCGCGTAGCTGGCGATGAGCAGTGCGCCGGCCCAGACCATACCGATGTTGCGCCAGCGCCCCGACATCACCGAGCGGGCCACCAGGATGCCGAGCGCGAAGTCAAGTACCCGCGGGAACGGCAGGATGTACGAGAAGAAGTACTGGTTCACCGAGGTCTCGGGCTCCATGGGCATGAACACGGACCCGGCCGGGGCGAGATGGGTGGACAGAAACGGCGTGGCGATGATGCCGAGGCCGACGATCGCGACCCAGAGATTGATCCGGTTGGCCGGGATCTTCCTGATCAGGTGGAGCAGGTACGGGAAGGACAGGTAGAAGACCGCCTCGACGGCCAGGGACCAACCAGCCGGGTTCACCCCGAAGTTGATGGAGAAGTCCGGGTAGTACACCTGGAGCATGAAGAGGTTGAGCAGCCCGATCTCCATGTCGGTGTGGGGCGCCGCGAAGACCACCATGGCCAGCGCCCAGACCACCAGATAGTTGGGGACGATCTTGAGGAACCGGCGGCGCCAGAAGCGCGGCGCGGTGTCCGTGTCCCGAGCCGACCAGGTCAGCACGAAGCCGCTGAGCACGAAGAAGAAGCTGACGCCGAGGGCGCCGGCGTGGTGTACGGAGCGGTAGTAGTCGTGCACGTTCTCGGGGCTGAGCCAGGGCACGCCAAGGAAGCCGAGCAGCGCCGCGTGGTAGAGAAACACCACGAAAGCGGCGGGAAAACGCAGCCCGGTGAGCGTGTTGAGGCGAGTGACCCGGGGGCGCCCCGTCGCACTCATTGGGTCCGTCGACACGTAGCTACTCCTCAGAAAATGTGGGGTCCGGACAAGCGCAAGTTACCCGACCCTTCCCTCTGCTGCAGGGGTGCATTCATCCGGTTACTCCCAGCACCATCAGGGCGGCTACCAGGCAGTTTGCGATGGGTGGTGGTCCTGCCACTATGACTGGGAAACACTTCCAGAAGACTCGGTGCGCCCGCGATGATAGCCCTGTACCCACATCATCCGAACGACCCACCAAACAATCCTCCGCCTCTTTCATCGATTCCCTGAATAGTTCATCGCAGGAATATCCCACCGGGAGCAGGAATGTCCCAGGGTGCGACCGGACAGTCGACCTCGCAGCGCTCACCCCATCCACCCCGCTCATCGCGGTCCGCCGGACCGGCGAAGAACCCGGCGCTGCGCGGCTGGCTGGCCGTGGCCGGGCTGGCCCTCGGCGTCTTCTCGTTCGTCACGACCGAGACCCTGCCGATCGGCCTGCTGCCGTCGATCGCTGACGGTACGTCGGTGTCGGTGGGCGCGGCGGGCTTTCTGGTGACCGGCTTCGCCACGGTCGCGGCGGCGACAGCGGCGCCGCTCACCATGTTCACGGGCCGTATGGACCGCAAATGGCTGCTCGCGATGCTGATGGTCTTCTACATCGCCGGCAATCTGCTGGCGACGGTGGCCTCCACCTATCCACTGCTGCTGACCGCACGCATCATCGTGGCGCTGGCCCACGGTGTCTTCTGGTCCGTCGCCGTGTCGATCGCCGTACGGCTGGTGCCCGAGCGGCACGCCGTGCGAGCGACCTCGGTGGTGCTGGGCGGGATCTCGCTGGCCTCGGTCGCGGGCACGCCGCTGGGCACGGCGATAGGCCAGTCGACGAGCTGGCACGTGGCGTTCGCGTGCGTGGGTCTGCTCGGTGTGCCGGTGCTGGCGGCGGCGCTGCTGTTCATGCCGGCGCTGCCTGCGCAGGGCAGCGGGAACCTGCGCACTCTCCTTCATGTCCTGCGCCATCGCACCCTGCTGGTGGCGATCGGGGTGACAGCGCTGGTGATGAGCGGGCACTTCCTGGCCTTCACCTATGTGACGCCCTACCTGGAGGAGGTCACAGGTGTCCGGTCGTCGTCGATCGGCGTTCTGCTGCTGGTCTTCGGTGCGGCCGGACTGGTGGGCAACTTCGCGGCGGGCGTGGTGGTGGCGCGTGCGCCGCGGGGCCCCCTGATCGGCAGCAGCGGTCTGCTGGCCGTCGTCCTGGCAGTGATGTGGGCGGGCGGTGCGAGCACTCCGCTCGCCGTGACGATGCTGGTGTGCTGGGGCGTTCTGTATGCGGCTCTGCCGGTGGCGCTCCAGACGTGGGTGCTGCAAGCCGTCCCTGGGGAGAGCGAGGCGGCGTCCTCGTGGTACGTGGCGGCGTTCAACGGCGCCATCGGTGTCGGGTCGTTGATCGGCGGGCTGCTCACGAACGCGTCGGGGCAACGGCCGACGATGCTCGCGGCGGCGGTGTTCGCGGCGGGCGCGACGGTGCTGGCCGTGGGGGCGGGAGGCTGGCGCGTCCATGGCGTGGACCGTAGGCAGGACGCCACGGCGGCGTAACGGGCCGGGGACGCAAGCCCGTGGGGCCTCGGCCCGTCACTCGCCACCGCTGGAGAAGGCCGGGCACTCCCCGGCGGCGTCTGTCAGGGACACGGACCGACAGGGCCCGGTCTTCCGCCGCCGATCATCGTGTCGTGCCGTTGTCCATTCACTTCACGGACGGCCCAACGTGGCTCTCGGAACTGTTGCTGAGCGCGCTACTTGGCATCGTTCGCCGAGCAGCGCGCTCGGGCACGTCTGAGACACCTGTTTCCGCTACGGCCGGGCCATGTCCAGCACGTCGCCGTGGGCCGCGTCGTTCTTGTGGTTGCGGCCGTGAGAACGGTCGCCGAGTACGTACGCGGCGTCGTTGAGGGTGATGGTCAGTGGCTGCTGCCGGGTGTGTGGTGGGCGGCGTAGTGCTGGGCGAGGAGGTTCTTGCCGTAGTCGTTGCCGTTGGGTTCGCGGACGATGGTGTGGACGTGGTAGCGGGCGGGTTCTTCGTTGCCGAGGAAGACGCCGGGGTGGTTGTCGTACTCCAGGAGCAGGACCGGGGAGTGTACGCGGTAGTAGAAGGCGCAGATGTCGTCGTGGCCGCCGCGCCAGACGAAGTGGGTGTCGTCCAGGTGCCGGGCGACGTCTTCGAGTTTGCGTTCGGCGTGGACCGAGGGCAGGCGGCGGAGGTAGACGCGGACGAGGTCGAGGAGCAGGTCCTGCTGGACGGCGGTGAGTTCGGCGCCGTTGATCCCTTCGGGCGGGAGGATCAGGTTGTCGCGGCCGGCGCCGGCGAGGTGGCGGCCGTTCCAGGGGCCGGCGAGTTCCGGGGGGAGGTCGGCGGCGGCCACCGAGCGGCTGAGCAGGAAGCTGCTTTCCTGCTGCTCGGTGAGGGAGCGGCGGAATCTGAGGCCCTGCCCGGTCTCGTCGTCGAAGGCGCGGGTGCCGGCGTAGCGGCCGGTGTCGCACGAGGTCGGTTCCGCGCCGAGGAACACGGGTGCCATGACGAGTTGGCTGCCGATGAAGACGCAGTGGACGTCGACGTGGTGGCCCATGAGCTGCCAGCCCCAGGGTTCCCCGGAGGTGGGCTCGCCGAAGACCGTGAACCAGTAGGTGAACTCGGTGAGGGTGTCGTGGTAGTCGTCGATGAGTTCACCCAGGGCGCCGTTGAGTCGCATCGCGTCGCGGACGAGTGCGTACCCCTCGCGGCTGAGGCTCGCTTCCATGACGGCCAGGGCCGCTTCGCGCCGAGGGACCGTCAGGCGCTCCAGCCGCATCCCTTTGGGGACCCAGGTGGGAATGGCGTTGGTCCACAGTCGCCACTGGGGCGAGTCCATCGGGAGCCGGGCGACATGCCGTTCGTAGGGGGCCAGGGATGCCAGGTAGGCCTCGGCCGCCTCGACCGCCGCGACGGGCCGGTGGCCCGTGTCGTCGAGCCGGTACAGGCCCGGGGTGGGTGTGCCGTCCGCCGTGATGCCCACGTAGGGCTCCGCCTGGCCGCGGATCGCCGCCGTCAGCTCGAAGGCGGGCTCCGGTGGGAGCAGGTCGGCGTGGAGAATGCCGTCGACCACGGGCATGGCGCCCCGCGCTCGCGGAAGCGGCACGGAAGCGGGGGTTCCCGGTCGGGGTGGCGCGGTGTCCGGGTTGTGGTCGACGCTCATGTCGGGTCCTTCGCTGTCAGGTGGCCGGCTTGACTGGGGCGGGCTGTTCGGTTGGGCGCGATGTACGGGCGAAGCGGCGCCTGGGGCGGTCGCTCGCGCGGCGGGTCAGTGGGTGGGGACGGCCAGCTGGATGTCGGGGGGTGCGAACAGGGTGGTGATGTGGCGGGAGCGGATGAGCCAGCTGCCGTCGCGCAGGACGAAGTCGTCCACCACGTCGCTCACCACGGCCGGGGTGACGGTGCTCCGGGGCGGTTCGCCGTCCTCGGCGAACAGCAGCAGGTTGGACACGGCTGTAGCGTGTGTCGTATCGGCCGAGGTCACGTGCAGGTTGGTGACGAGGTGGCGTGAGACGCGCGGGCCGCGCGCTGTGCGGCTTGCGTAGACGTGGTCGATCTCGCGGGAGCCGTGGAACGAGCGGGTGCCGAAGCGCAGTTCGGCGTCGGCGGTGAAGAACGCGGACACGCCCGTCCCGTCGGTGTGGTCGACCTCGAACCAGAGGGCGGTCGCCAGGGTCAGCAGGTGGGTGGTCAGTGCCACGCGTTCGGTGCTGCGAGGCCATGCTCGCGGCTGGGGTTCGGACGGTGGGGGGTTCGTCATCGCTGGTACTCCTGGTGATCACGAGCGGGGGCCGGGTGGTTTCCGGGTCCGGTCGGGCGGGCTGTCGCGGTCATCTCCCGGGTGGCCCGGGCGAGCAGGGCGGTCTCGGTGGCGACGACGACGAAGCGGTAGCCGCGCGCGAAGCGCCGGGCGGCGCCGGGCCCGTCGGGTGCCGTGGTGCCGAGGGGGTGACCGGCCTGGGCGCAGGACTTCTCGGCGGCCTCGGTCAGGCTCTCCAGCTCGGGTGCTCCGGGAGCGAGACCGCTGCTGACGGCGAGGTCGGCGGGGCCGACCATCACCGCGTCGATGCCGTCGGTGCCGGCGATGGAGGCGGCGTTGTGTCCATCGCCCGTCGGCTCTCCAGCTGGGCGATCAGGACGACGTCCTCGTTGCCCGCCCGCAGGTAGTCCGGCAGGCCGGTGCCGCCCCAGGCCCCGGCGCGGCCGGAGTTGCTCACGCCGCGTGTGCCCAGGGGCGGGAAGCGGCAGGACGCGACCGCGTGCCGGGCCTGCCCGGCGTCGTCCACGTGCGGAAGCACCAGGCCGGCCGCTCCCGCGTCGAGGAACACCTGTACGTCACGCGGCTCGTGGCCGGGAACCCGGACGAACGGGGCGATGCCGCAGGCGCGCGCCACGCCGATCATGGTGGAGACGGTCTGCGGGTTGATGGCGGCGTGTTCGTTGTCGATGACGAGGAAGTCGAGCCCTGTCAGGGCCAGGACCTCGATGACCTCGGGCGTCGGGAGTTTGACGAACGTGCCGAGGGCCGTCTCCCCGGCAGGCCAGGACGCCGTCCTCACGCCGGGACTCCCGGCTCGCTGGTGTCCGCGGAAGCCGCGGGGTCGTGGTAATCCCGTGCGTTGAGGACCCATCCGGCGGCCAGGAAGTCGGCGCGCGGCGGAGCGAACACGTCGATGAGGTCGTGGGCGCCGTCCCCGACCGCACGGGTCGTGTGGATGACCCCCGGCGGGATGACGGCGACGGCCAGACCGGAGCAGGGCGCCGCCTCGTCGTCCCGCCATTCGCTGAGCCGGGGCGTCCACGGGTACCGGAAGTGGTGGACGAAGTCACCGGTCAGGGTCACCGACCCCTGCTCGAAGTCGTCGTGCACGTGCGGGGACAGCTTCTCGGGGTCCCTCGGCCCCTCCTGCCGTGGAAACCAGTTGATCATCAGCGAGTCGGTGCGGAAGATGCGCCCCAGCCGCTTCGGGTCGGCGGGGACGTCCGCGAGGCGGTACACCCGGGCAGCGCCGTCGATGCGGATCGGTGGGACGGACGGCAGCGGGGCGACGGCCGGGTCGGCGACGGCGTACCGGTCGGCGTTCTCCGCGCGCCCGGCCACGTACTCGGCCCGGCAGGTGAAGACCCGCAGCACCGCGCAGTCCCGGTCGGCGGACACGGAGCTCGTACCGGCGGGGACGATCACCAGGCCCGGCTCGTCGAGCACCACGTCACCGGCGGCGGTCGACACCGTCAGACGGACTCCGGCATGGGGCAGCAGCACCATGTGCTCGTCGGGCACGCCGCTCTCGCCGACCGCTTCGCCGCCGGTCAGCTCGGTGTGCACGACGGTGAAGTTCTGCCCCCGGGCGTACTGGGAGCGGTCGCGCGACGGGCCGGTTCCCGCATCGTCGTGCGAGCGCTCGCGCCAGTTCAGGAGCTGGGCCCGGCGGGGCGCCCGGCTGTCGGTGTCCGCCCGTGGCGGGGAGGCGAGGGCGGTGCGTGCGTCATCTGCTGCGAAGGGCATGTTTCCAGCATGTGTCCGGCACCGTGCCCGATCAATGAGCACCTGCCGATCGCATCGTTCGGCCAGGCCGAACGACAGTGTCGGCTCCCGCGCTCTCAGCGGTCGACTGGGATCGCGCCGCGCACGGCGGCTTCGAGGATTCCGGAGCTCCGCCTGGTCGCGCGGTGAGTGGACCATCAGGCAGGTGGCGGGCAGGTACGGCACGACGCCGGCCGGCGGGTGACGCTCGCCCCAGGCCGCCTCGATCACGGCGCGGGCGTCGGGGCCTGCGAGGATCATGTGCGGAGAACCGTCGCCGCGGTGCACGAAGCGCGGTCTCACCCCGGGTGATCCGCAGGTCGGCCGGCGCGGTCGTGTGATCCTTCAGGGCGACGGCGGCGCAGTGTTCCTCGGGAGTGCGGGGCGTGTGGATCGCGGAGTGAGCCGCTACCGCGTCGGCCCGTATCCTTCGGCCAGACCGTACGATCGGGCTCGGGAAGCGCCGTGGACCTCCCCCGTCAGGAGTGCTTTCTCGCCGTGTCCGAGGAATTCCGCTTCGGCCGCGCCGCACAGCGCCTCCCCCGCAGCCCCGCGAGCGTCGGCGAGGCGGTCGCCGCGCTGGAGCACGCCGTCGGCGGAGCACTCTTCAGCCGCACCAGCCGGCGCGCCCAGCTCACCGGACCCGGACGCTGGTCCTGGGCGAGGTCAAAGAGCCGTACAGCCGGCCCGCCGAGACATACCGAACGGCGCCGGAGTGCGGCAGGGAACAGCGCCGGATCAGGACCGCGCACGCCCCCGAGCTCGGGAACCGGCTGCTGACCGGGCGGTCCACCGCCGCCTGCCTGCAGGACGCCCCCCTCACCGGTCTGCGGAAGCCCCTGCCATGCATACGCGGCAGCAGCTCCGGGCGGTGCAGGCAGGCACCGTCGGCATCGGCCCGTGCCCGTCGACGCGCGCCGAGGCCGGTCGTCGCCGGACCGGAGGCCGGCCGGGGCTCACCTGGCCGGGCTCGGCAGGCCGCGCGCCACCCGCCCCAGCATTCGATAAGGTACCTTATAGTTAGAGAGAGAAATTAGAAGGCACCTTACGGATAGAGAGCAGGCTCCCCCTTCCATGCCCGAACCCACCACCCTCACCGAACCGCGCCCCACGCCCCCTCACCACGTGGTGGACGCCGCACCCGCGCAGCAAGGCGCCACCGGACTGACAGGTGTCCTGCTCCCGGTCGCGATCGTGCTGATCATCGGCTCCCTCTTCGTCAGCGTCTTCCTGGCCGCGTTCCACGCCCCCCAGCCCCATGACCTTCCGGTCGCGGTCGTCGGCACCGACGCGCAGGTCGAACGGGTCGCCGACGGCCTGGAGCGCGGGCTGCCCGGCGGGTTCGAGGTGAAGGGGTACGCCGACGAAGGCTCCGCTCGGCAGGCCGTACGGGAGCGCGCGGTCTACGCCGCCTACCTGGTGGGCGACGGCGCCTCTTCCGAGCTGCTGTACGCCGGGGCCAACGGCCCGACCGTGACCTCCACCGCCGTCGGCGCCTTCTCCCAAGTCGCCCAGGCAAGCAGTGACCGCCTCATACAACAGGACATCGTCCCCGCCCCGGCCGGCGACAGCCGGAGCATGTCCGTCTTCTACGCCGGTTTCGGCATCGTCCTGGCGGGCTTCCTGTTCGGCATGATGACCTATCAGATGGCGCCGCGTCTCCAGTACCGCTGGCGGATGGCGAGCCTGGGCGCGTTCAGTGTGCTCGGCGGCGTCGTCGTGGCTCTGATCACCGGCAGCCTCGGGTTCGCGGCGCTGCCCGGCTCCTTCCTGGGGATCGCGGGAGTCGTCGCCCTGATGGCCGCGGCCGTCGGCGGCACGACCATGGCGTTCATGCGACTGTTCGGCAAGGCCGGCATGTCGCTGGCCTCCATCGTCCTGCTGACCTTCGGCAACGCGACCAGTGGTGGCACACTGCCGCCGGCCTACCTCCCGGACTGGCTGCTTCCGATGTCCGAGATCCTCCCGGTGGGAGTCGGTGTGCGCGCCCTGCAGGGTCTGTCGCACTTCGACAACGACGGCCTGCTTGTCGGTGTCCTGATCCTGGCGGCATGGGCCCTGGTCACCGCGGCGGCGCTGTACTGGCGCGACTCGCACATCCCGCGCCGCAGGGCCGCCGCCTGACGCGGCGGGCCCGGACGCTCCCGTCGGCCGCGACATACCCGTTCCTAGACTGGAGAGGTGACGGACACCGTGTTTCCCACCATCGGATACCTCGCCTGGCAGCTCTCGCAGAACATCGCCGGAAGGCTGGAGCGGGAGCTGCGGGCGCTGGACCTGACGCTGGCGCAGTACAACGCCCTGCTGCACACCGTGCGCACTCCGGGGCTCTCCTCGGCAGACATCGCGCGTCGTTCCGGCGTCACGGCCCAGTCGATGGGGGCCGCGGTGAACCATCTCATCGGGCGAGGGCTGCTGCGCCGGGAGCCGCATCCGACGAGCCGCCGCAGCATGTGTCTGTTCGCCACCGAGGAGGGGCACGCCGTAGGCACCCGTGCCGACGCGGTCGCCGGCCGCATCACAGCCGAGGCGACCTCGCACTTGCCTGCGGCGGACAGTGCGACCCTGCGCCGTCTGCTGTACCGCCTGGTCGAGGAACTGAACCCGGACTCCCTCGCTCCGGGCGTCCGGAGCGAGGGAGTCCGGCCGGAGGCCCTGACCGGGCGGGAGCGGCCGTGAGCGGCAGGTTTCGCGCGGGTCAGGTCGCGGGCCGGTGAGCTGAGCCCTCCGTGGCGGGAGGGCTCGCGTCGATTGCCCCTGCCTTTCGCCGCCTACGGCCACCATGCGCTCGACGTCACCGCGGTTCGGACCCGACGCACCTGCCCGCTGCCAGTTCTCAGCGGCATACCAGAGCAACAGGGACCCGGACCACTCCCTGGAGCCGCCTGCAGGCGCTCTCCGATCTCGTCAACACAGCCAAGCGCACCGAGACGGTCGTGTGCGCGGCCGCCCTCCGGGGCGCCGCGCATGTCCTGATCATCCCGCTCGAAGTATCGAGGGCCTTTACGGCTCCGGCCGCATCCCTCGCCCCACC
>NZ_JBHMCY010000061.1:32915-45319 GCF_042430725.1 Streptomyces cinereospinus
CGGGCCACCGGGCCACCGGGCCACCGGGCCACCGGGCCACCGGGCCACCGGGCCACCGGGCCAGTCTGCACCAAGTGGTGAGCGGGTGTCGGGATGGTCTTCGCCCCGCACTCGCGTCAGGTGGGGAACCATGGCGCGTGCTGCGCATCGGCCGTAACGCTCGTGTCGTCACTGCGTCCTTCCTCCGCAAGCCTGGGAGACGAAGACACCGTTGACGGAGGTCATGGCCCCGCGCACCATCCCGCCACGGCCTCGGGCCGCCCCTTCCGGCGAGTGGACCCGTCGCCCGCTTCCGCCGCAGGGGGGACGGTGAGGGTCCGCCGTGGCGGCACAGCACCTGTCTCTTCCACGTGACCCGCGGGCGTCCGGTCGCCGGGGAACGGGAACCGGGGACTGAGCTGCGTGGCGAGCAGAGCGGCCAGTGCCAGGACGAACCCGAGAGCCTGCGGCGGGCTCAGGGTTTCGCCCAGCGCGATGCCGATGGCTGCCGCGACCAGCGGGGACAGCAGCACCAGGGGTGCGGACGCGCCGACCGACAGTTGCCCGATGCCGCGGAACCACAGCGTGTACGCGATCAAGCCGCACATGCTTACGAGCCACAGGTAGCCACCGACCGAGTCGGCGTCCATCCGCTGCGGCTCTCCCTCGATCGCGAGGGTGAGGGGGAGGAGCAGCAGGCCGCCGGCGGTCAGTTGCCAACTGGCCAGGGCCAGCGGGCCGGCTCCGGGCGGACGGCCCCAGCGCATGGTCAGGACGGCCCCGCCGGCCGCAGCGGCTGTACCGACCAGGCCGGCGAGCAACCCGACGGCGTCCAGCCGGGCCTGCGGCTCGAGGATGACGAGTGCGACGCCGGTCACGCCGGTCACGGCCCAGGCCGACCGCCGGGCCGACGGCCGCTCTCCGAGGAGAAGGACGGCCAGCACGGCGGCGAGCAGCGGCTGGGTGGCACCCAGGATGGCGGCGACACTGCCGGGGAGTCGTCCGGCCGCCAGGGAGAACAGGGGGAACGTGGCACCCATGTTGAGCACACCGAGGACGGCGGTCTTCCACCACCAGTCCCCGCGCGGCAGGACGCGGGCGAGCGCCAGCCCGAGGAGCCCGGCGGGCAAGGCGCGCATCATCCCGGAGAAGAGGGGTTGCCCGGGCGGCAGAAGCTCCGTGGTCACGGCGTACGTGGTGCCCCAGGCCGCCGGTGCGAGCGCGGTCAGGGCGACGGTTGCCGCCCCGTGCGCGGACGAGGAATGCAAAGGGGCGATCTCCTGTGAGGGTGCTCGCACACGACGGGGACGTTCTCCTGCTCCGGGCCGGCCCATCGCTTCAGGCCCTCTGCGAGCCGCCGCACCCCATCGGGGTCGGCGCGTGAAGGGCGGGCCAGGCGATGTCGGTGGCTACGGCAGCGGCGTAGTCGACGCCCGGTACGGAGAATCCGTACAGACGTTGGACTTCCGCCCGGAACCAGACGAGGTCGGCGAGGTCGGCGATGGTGTCGGTCGTCGCAGCCTCCCAGCGTTCGGCGACGGCAGCCTGGACGTCGTCGGCGAGTTCCCAGGCGTCCAGGCGGATCCGGCCGTCGTCGTCCAGGGTGAGCGGTGCGGCACCGGTGAGCTGGTCCCACAGGACGGCGAGCTGGTGCACTGGTGGGACCAGGCGCTCTCCGAGGACGCCGCGGAGCAGGCCGGTGTACAGGGCGATGCCGGGAACGGCGGTGGAGGACTGGGTGACCGCGGCGCCGTTGACGGAGGTCACGGCCCGACCGCCCACCGTCTTGGCGAGGCGCTCGTTCAGGGCGCGGGCGGTGGCCTCCAGGTGGGCCTTGGCCGCACCGATGGTGCCCTGCCGGTAGATCGCCGCTGTCAGCGGCGATCCGATGTACGACAGCGCGGCGGTGGCGAAGCCGTCGCCGAGCAGATCACGGCCGGCCAGGAAGGTGATCCAGCGTTCCCAGTCCGTACCGCCCATGACGGCCACGGTCTGCTCGACATCGTCGTCCTCGGCCGGAGCTGCTTCGACCGCGCGCACCTCGGGAACGCCCTGGTCATCGAAGACAAGCGTCTTGGTGTGGTTCGCCTGGCCGATCGGCTTGAGGACGGAGGCGTAGGTGATGCCGGTGACGGGGTCGGTGCGCCGGGGCGCGGCCACCGAATAGACCAGGTAGTCGAGCTTGCCGCCGAAACGCCGCTCGATGAGGCCGGCGACCTGGTTCTTCACCTCGTCGGAGAACGCGTCACCGTTGAGGAACGCCAGATCGCGCCCGGCGGTGCGAGCGATGTCGGCGGTTGCGGCGGTGCGGTACCAACCGGCCGTGGCGGTGCGCCGTTCGGTGGGTGCCTTCTCGACAGAGACCATGATGCCGCGGATGCCGGCGCGCTTGAGTCCGGCGACAGTGGCGGCCAGGCCGTATCCGGCCGAGGATCCGATGATCAGAGCCACCGGTCCGGCGCCTTCCCGTACGTCGGCAGAGTCGGGGCATGCCTGCCACATGTCGGCCACCAGCCGTTCGCAGCCCGCCGGGTGGGAGTCGAGGAAGAGGAAACCCCGATTGCGGGGGGTGAGAACACGCTTGCTCACGATGGCAGTCCTTGGGTCGACTGGGACGGTGCGGCCTCGTGCGGCCGGCACCGTGGGCGCCGCGGTGACGGGTGTGCAGGCCGGGCTCAGCCGCTTGGCCAAGGGCGAGCGTTCCGTCGACGGGAAAGGCCGCCCCGGCCGCGAGGCAGGGCACCTCGGACAGGGCGCGGCCGGGGCGGGGCGGGGGCGCGGCCTCGGTGGGGAGGCCGGTGGCGGACAGCGGGGGGCGATGGTGGTTTCGCCGGTCCGGTGGCTGTCCGGGAACACCGGACCGGCGAACGACTCATTCGGTCCGGCCGACCGGTGCCGGCACACGCAGCGGAACCGGCGTGGCCGCCACGATGTGCTCGCGCGTGTCACCGGGTGCCGTCTCCACCCTGACTGCTCCGCCGTCGGTGACGTGCAGCACCCCGAGTCGGTGTTGATCCGGTGGACACAGGCTCGGCAGGTCAGCGGGAGGGTGCGCTCCGGGACGATCTCCGGGCCGCCGTCCTGGTGGTGTGCTCCATCAGGACGATGACGCGCGGGGCGCCGTGGACGAGGTCCATCGCTCAGCCCGTGCCCTCCGCGACTTCTTTGTCCGTCGGACCGGCGGCCGGCTCAGGCGACGAAGGTCTGGCGCAGTCCGCCGATGCCCTCGACGGTGCTGACGAGTTCGTCACCGGCGGCGAGGAAGCGCTGCGGGTCGCGGCCGAGGCCGACGCCGGCCGGGGTGCCGGTGAAGACGACGTCGCCGGGCAGCAGCGGCAGCACCGCGGACAGCTTGCTGACCAGGGCGGGCACGGAGAAGATCAGGTCCCGGGTGCGGCCCTTCTGGACCTCCTCACCATTGATCTCACAACGCAGTTCGAGGTCGTCGGGGTCGTCGAACTCGTCCGGCGTGACCAGCCACGGGCCGATGGGGGCGAATCCGGGGAAGGACTTGCCCAGGCTGAACTGGGGTATGGGTCCGGCCAGTTGCGAGACACGCTCGGATATGTCCTGGCCCACCGCAAGGCCGGCGACGTGGGTCCAGGCGTCGGCCTCGCGGACGCCTTCCGCACGGCGGCCGATGACGGCGACCAGTTCGACCTCCCAGTCGGTGTGGCCGTCCGCCGGCAGCTTCACCTCGGTGACGGGCCCGCTGATGCTGGTGACGAACTTGGTGAACACCGGCGGCAGCCCTTCGGGCGCCACGAATCCCGACTCGGCGGCGTGGTCGCGGTAGTTCAGACCGATCGCCAGAGTCTGCCGCGGTGCCGGGGCCGGCGAGCCGAGTTCGGCCAGGCCGAACTCCACGCCTTCGGGCAGGTCGGTGGAAGCGGCCCAGGCGCGGAACTCCTCCCACCGCTCGTAGACGGCCTGCGGGTCCGCGGAGAAGCGGCCCCCACTGGCCTGTTCGACGTCCACGGCACGCCCCTCGACGACGAGGGCCAGCCGGCCGGAAAGGTTTGCGATACGCACGATGTGACTCCCGGAACTGGGAAAGAACGAGATCCCGCAGGGGATCCGGTGGAGCGGCCGCACCAGAAGGTGCCCATGAGCCGGTCTGAGGCGCCAGGGCAGCCGGAGACGACAGGCCCGTGCCTTCATCAGCTATTCAGCATGATGATTAATGTGATGTTGTGCCCAGGTACACGGCTCCGTCAAGAGCTCGGGCCAAAATCAGCATGATGAATACGTTGGTGGTCCGCGGTCACCTGTACGGGTGGCACGACGTCGGCGCGGCCGATCCCGGTGACCGCGGTGCGATCAGCGGCCGTCCACCAGGCCGCCGCCGCCCGGCCGCGGGAGGCCGTGACCGAAGTCCTGGACGATCACAGGACCTACAATCCGGGCATGACCACGCGCACGTCGCCGAAGGACAAGCGGCTCGAACTGGGTGAAAGGTCCAAGGAGACCATCCTCGACGTCGCCACTCGGCTGATGTCGGCGCGCGGTTACGAGGGCACCAGCATCTCGGCGATCGCGAAGGAATCAGGGCTGGCGGCGAGCTCGATCTACTGGCACTTCTCCTCGAAGGCCGGCGTCCTGACGGCAGTGATGGACCGCGGGAACGCGAGGTTCTACGCGGACGCTCCCCGACTGGAGTTCGGGCCGGAAACATCCCACTTAGAGCGAATCGCACAAACGCTGCAGCACGGCATGAGGGCACTCGAACAGAACCCGGACTTCGTGCGTCTGCAGGTCATCCTCATGCTCAACTCACCTGCCGGCGCCGTCAACGAAGCGGTACTGAGCATGCGCACGCAGGCGAGGGAGGGCATCCGAGCGGCCCTGGCGCAGGCGTTCGGTGATCTCGGGCCGGATCGCTCCGAGGCCGTGGCGGCGGGCCTCGCGGACTTCGTGGCCGCCGGCTTCGAAGGGATCTTCCTGGCGCGAGAAAGCGCTCCGGGCGCCACGCAGTGCCTCCTGCGCCGGCTCGCCCGCGCCACGGTGACCCTGGCCGAAGGCATGCTCTCGCCGGATTCCGCTTCGTCGGACTCCGCCCCTCAGTGAACTCCGAGGACGCTGATCCCACCGGGGCGCGACCCGGTGCGGCGGGTTTCACAGTGACGCCCTGACGCTTCGGGACAGACGGAGCGTGAGGCACTCCGGTAGGGAAGCAGGTTGCTTGCGACCCGTTGGGCCCTCGGCACCCGCCCGCTCGGGCGAACCGCCCACCCCCTCGGCCCGCGCCTGCCGGCGGAGGCCGCACTGAGGCACTGGTCACCCGCACGGAACGCTTCCGGCAAGCCGGCAGCGTGACGCCACTCCCCGGTCCCGACCCTGAGCAGATCACCGGGGCGCTCTCGCACTCCGCGGTCCACTGCGGCGCTCCCCAAGGCCCTGAACGCGGCATTCGCCGCCGAAAAGGTGTTCCGGCGAGCGGCGACTACCTCCCGTGACGAACCGGTAACGAAGCTCACCCGCCTGACACGGTGCGGTGACATGCCGGGTGAGCACGGCAGCGAGCCTGCACCCAGGCAGTCCGCACGCCGAGGCGCCGGCCACTCCGGTCTCCGTCGGCGTCCGGCACGACTCACCCACCACGCGCGCGAGCCGTGGGCCGCAGACACCTGCCCCATGCCTGGCACCCGATCGCGATTCATCCGGACCGTTCCCTTGACGCCACCTCGAAACCGGCTGTAACACTGTCCGTAACGAGCGATACAGACAGATGTCCGCGACGCTCTTCCCCACCGCGAGAACGCGCTCTGAAGCAGCGCCCCGCCGTGTCACCCGTAAGCAAGGGAGCTACATCGATGCCCACCGACTCCGTATCCGAGGTCACACCAGTGCCGCAACGCATCTCCTGCGACATCGCCATCGTCGGTTACGGCCCCGTCGGCATGGTTCTCAGCGGGTTGCTGGCGCAGCGGGGCTTCGATGTCGTCGTCGTCGAACGCCACCACACGCTGTATCCGCTGGCGCGAGCAGGTCACTACGACGGCGAGACGATGCGGACCTTCCAGGAACTGGGGGTCGCCGGGGCGGTCGAGCTGGCCGCCCAGCCCATGCTGCAGTGGGACCTGGTCACGGCCGAGAAGGAGGTGCTCGCCACCATCCACATCGGCGAGGGGGGCGCGGGCTGGAAGGAGAGCTACCTCTCGTACCAGCCCGAGATCGAGCGCATCCTCGATCCGCGCGCCCGCGACCTCGGGGTCCGTGTCCTCCGGGGGCTGAAGGCCGAACGGATCGAGCAGACCGCCGACCGCGCGACGGTGACCTGCCGCCAGGTCGACGACGCGAGTGCGGCACCGACCGTCGTGGACGCGGCCTACGTCATCGGCGCCGACGGAGCCAACAGCTTCGTACGCTCCGCGCTGGGGATCGAGCGCGCACGGCTGGGTTACGAGCCGATGGACTCGCTGGTCATCGACTTCAAGCTCGACGACCCCGACCGCGAGATCGCCGACATGCCCGAGGTGCTCCAGGTCCTCGACATCGACCGCCCTCAGCTGGCCGGGAGGTGGGAGGGCCGCAACTACATGCGCTTCGAGTTCGGCCTGCTCGACGGCGAGGACCCCGACGACTTCGCCCGCGAGGACAACTGCTGGAAGCTGCTCGCGATGTGGGGCCTCACCCCGGAGGACGGCCACATCGAGCGGGGGGTGGTCTACCGGTTCGAGGCGACCCTCGCGCCCAGGTGGCGGGACGGACGAGTGCTCCTCGCCGGCGACGCCGCGCACACCATGCCCCCGACGATGGGCCAGGGCCTGTGCTCGGGAATCCGCGATGCGATCAACCTGGTCTGGAAACTCACGGCCGTGATGCACGGTGAGGCGGAACAGAAGCTGCTCGACACGGTCGAGAGCGAACGAGGCGCGCACGTGCGGGGCCTCATCGAGCGGTGCGTCGCGCTCGGCGAGCTGTGGAACACCCGGGACCCCCAGGCGGCCCACCGGCGTGACGAGATGCTGCGGATGGGCACCGTGCCGCCGGCCCCCATCTTCCCCCGGCTCGGGGAGGGCATCGTCGTACCCGAGTCGGCGGACAGCCCGGTCACGGACGGACGGCCGGCGCCGCAGGCCCGGGTCGCCCTCGACGGACGCGTCGATCGTCTCGACGAGTTCGGACACGGCTGGAAGATCGTTTCCCGGCACGCCGTGCCGCAGGACCTGTTCACCGACGAGCAGCTCCGGGCCCTTGAGGAACTCGGTGTCGAGTTCGCCCATGTGTCGCGTGGTCCCGGCCCCGACTACTACATCGACCTGGACGGCGAGTACGACCTGTGGTTCCGCAAGCACGGTGTCCGGGCGTTCGTCCAGCGGCCCGACAAGTACGTCTTCGGGGCGGTCGCGGAGCTGGACGAGCTGCCGCGTCTGGTCGATCAGCTCATCGACTCGATGGCGGACGCCGGCTGGAACTTCCGCTCCGTCGACACGGGCTCACGAGCACGCGTGGGTGCCGGAAGTGCCGCGGCCGGTGCGCACCCGCCCTACCCCGGCCCGGTGGACGTCAGGAACGTGAGCGAGGAGACACAGCAGTTCTTCACGTCGTTCTTCACGGCCAAGACGAGGCGCCGGATCGAGGAAACGCACGCGCACTTCCACCCCGAGCAGATCTACTACGCCGACGCGACCCTGGGGTGGGAGTTCTCCGACAACGAGACGCTGCACGGCATGTGGAAGCAGTACATGCCGTTCTGGGGTGACCAGGCGAAGAGCTACCCGGTCCAGCTCCTGGGCGACACCAGCGCCGGCGCCGCCATCGTGATGACCAACACCCCTGAACTGTTCGGCGGCGAGCTCCGCGCGATCGCGATCATCGACTTCCTCGACGACAAGGTCGTGCGCTGGATCGACTACTGGGACGGCCGCGGATTCGGCGCGGACGCCACCGTACAGCTGCGCGTGGCCGCCGACGTCTTCCCCGACACGCTCGGCGTGGACACCGTCACGCCTCGGCAGGACCCGGCCCTCGGCTCGGCAGTCGCACAGCTGATGGCCGGGATCCGCGACGGCGACAGTTCCGCACTGGACGAGGTCCTTGCCTATGACGCGACGTTTGAGGACTTCACGCTGCGGACCCAGCTCCGGGGCCGCGCGGCGATCCAGCGCTACCTCCGTCGGGCGTCCGGGCGGCTTCCGTACCAGGGCGCGACGGTGAGCCACATCGTGGGCAACGAGCAGGGCGGCGGCTTCGAGTGGACCGCCGAGGGACGCACCGTCCCGCGCGGCGCCGCCGCTCTGGCTCTCAACAGCGAAGGACAGATCACCTCGCTGAGCCTCGTCTGGGACGGCTCCCTCATGGACGACGACGTGATCCTCCCCCTCAGCGCCCTCGCCGTCGAGCCACGCCGATAGCCCACCACCCCCGCCGGAACGGCCCACCGGGACCGGCCAGAAAAAAGGAACCAGTCATGGACGTGAAAGACCTGCAGTACTCCGAGCTCCCACCGCGCGCACAGCACGTGCTGGAGAACTTCTTCCCCGACCAGGAAGCGATCAAGGCCCGCCAGGAGCACTTCCGCGATGTCGGACCCCGGGATGCGGACTCCGAAGGCGATGTCGAGATCCTGGACGGAGTCGAGTTCACCCACCACTTCGTCGACGCGCCGGGCGACCACGAGACGGTGCGCTTCCACTACGTCGAAGCCGGCGATCCGGCCAACGAGTCGATCCTGTTCCTGCACGGCATCCCGGACTCCTGGTACCAGTGGCATCACCAGATGGCGGCCCTGGCGTCGGAGTACCACTGCGTGGCATTCGATCTCAAGGGCTACGGACAGTCGGAGAAGTCTCCGGGCGACTACCGGCACCAAGCGGCGGCCGAGCAGCTCGTCGCCGCTCTCGACCTGATCGGGCTGGAGACGTTCAACCTGGTCACCCACGACCGCGGATCGGTCCAGGGCGACTACATCGCGGCCGATCACTCGGACCGCGTGCTGCGCTACGGACGCGGCGAGCAGCACCTTTACCACTTCAACCCCGTCCTCGCACCGCAGGCCGATCTCTTCGCCGAAGCACCGTTCACGGGTTTGATGAACGACCCGGTCGAGTTCACCGTCTTCGTCTACACCTGGATCGCCACGCACGACCTCCCCGACGACGAGATGCGCCGCGTCATCCAGGAGTACTCCTACCCGGGCATCAACCGCGCGGTGCCCCGGTACTTCAACAGCTCGACCTTCCGCCAGGAATGGATCGAGCGAAGGCTGCGCCTGATCCCCGCCTGGACCTGCCCGGTCATGATCCTGGAGGGATACGACAGCAAGACGCAGCCGCGCGAGTTCTACGAGCACGCACGCGACTACATCCCGAACGCGAAGGACGTCGCGGTCCGCTACATCCAGGCCGGGCACTTCTGGTCGATGGAACGCCCCGACGAGGTCACCGCACTCCTGCGCGAGCTCCTGGCGATGCCGGCCTGAGGTCGGGACGACCGCACAGCACCGTCGCGACCCCTGAGGCGGCGATCGCCGTGGGCCGCGAGACCCACCACGAGAAAGGCACACCCACGATGACCGAACCCCGTATGAGCTGGCAGGAGATGGTCGAGTTCTCGACGACCCACGACCTCCTGGCGAAGCGTCTCTACGTGATCTCCTCCAAGCCCACCAACGGGCTCGGCCCGATCATGGAGGTCCTGGACGAGCACGTGAAGTACCAGACCCAGCTCGAGCGCGACGGCGTCATGTTCGCCGCCGGCCCGCTCGCGAGCGAAGACCTCCAGGAGTGGCTGGGCGAGGGACTCTTCATGTACCGGGCCGGGTCCATGGAAGAGGCCGTGCGCCTCGCCGAGGCCGACCCCATGCACAGCCGAGGCGCTCGCAGCTTCACCATCCGCGAGTGGATGCTCAACGAGGGGACCTACACCATCCAGGTCTTCTACTCCGCCGGACGGCCCAAGATCACCTGACGCGGGTCCCCCATCGGGTACGCAGACCTGACGGCTCAGGGCTGTCGGGTGCCGGCCGGCACCCGACAGCCGCGTACCCACTCCCCCATCTGTCCACCATCACGTCGAGCCAGTGGCGCAACCGCCTGCTCGACCCGCGGCGCCGCCGCGTCGGAACGGAGCGAGAAATGACCGAGACGGATCTCCCCACCAACTGGAGACGGTGGGGGGACACGGACCAGCTGGGCACCCTGAACCTGATAGACGCGGCGGCGAGGGCGCGGGCGGCCGCGGAGGTACGCGACGCACGCCACGTCAGCCTGGCCCGCCCCGTCGATCCGATTGCCCTCACGACCGGACTCGGTCCGGTCGGCAGTCCGGCCACGATGCCGGCCGGCGTCCTGCAGGCCGTGAACTTCAACGGCGCACAGCCCCTGGCGATGACGGACACACTGGTCGTCAACACCCACAACGCCGCGCTGACCCACCTCGACGCCGTCGCCCACATACCGGTCGACGGCCTCGTCTACCCCGGCGTGCCGGTACAGGACGCCGTGACCCCGACCGGTGTGGCACACGGCTCGGCCGACTGCTTCGGTGCGGGGGTCATCACCCGTGGCGTCCTGTTGGACCTGGCTCCCGACGGTGGCAGCCTCGCCGCCGACCGACGCGTCGGAGCCACGGACCTCGATGCCGCGCTCCAGCGCGCGGACACGCCGCTGCACCCGGGAGACGCTGTGGCGTTGCGCGGCGGATGGGACACCAACCAGCCGCTGGGCCAACCCGTTCCCGGCCTCGACCTGAGCGCCGTGAAGTGGTTGGACCAGCACGGAGTGAGTGTGTACCTGGGTGACATCGGCGACTCGCGCCCCCCGGCGTTCCCGCTGCCCATGCACCAGGTCGCCCTCGCCCGGCTCGGCCTTCCGCTGGTCGACGCGGCCGGCCTCGACGAACTCGCCGAGGTCTGCGCGGCCCTGGGCCGCTTCAGCTTCATGCTCGTGCTGGCGCCGCCCCGCATCACCGGGACCACCGGACTGCTCGTCAACCCTATCGCCGTCTTCTGAGAAAGGAACGCGTCATGGACACTCCGCCCTCCGGAGAAGGCCCGGTCACCTTCATCAACATCATCGACATCGCCGAGGACGAGATCGACACCTTCGTCTCCCGATGGAAGGAGCGCTCTCGCTTCACCACGCCAGCAGAGGGATTCATCTCCGCCGAGCTGTTCCGCGCGCTCGACACCGACACCCGCTTCAAGGTCGTCAACATCACCAAATGGGAGTCCCGAGCGCACTTCCAGGCAGCCATCCAGGCCCCTGACTTCAGAGCCGAGCTGGACGGATACGAGCAGTCGTCCACGTGGACGCCTCACCGGGGCTTCTACGGGACCGCCGCGAAGTTCGACTGAAGCCGTCGGCCCGCCGACGAGCCGGCTTCGTGCGGCGGGTCCGCTCCGCACACGGCACGCGCCGCACCTCCCAGCGAGCGAACACCTCCGGAAGCCGCTCACCAACGCAGGCGCCACGGCCTGGAGCCCGCGCCCTTCTCTCGCACCATCGCCCTGAGGACTCCCATGGACAGCGACACCCCCTACCCCGGGCCCACCGACACCAGGTATGCCACCGAAGAGGCGGCACGGTTCTTCACCGCATTCTTCACGGCCAAGACCGAGCGCCGGATCGACACCACCCACGCCTGCTTCCACCCCGACACGACCTACTACGCCGATGCGACGCTGGGCTGGGCCTTCCCGTCCAACGAAGCGCTGCGGGGGGTGTGGGAGCAGTACATGCCGCAGTGGGGCGAGGAAGCGAAGTCCTACCCGGTGCAAGTGCTGGGCGACACCCGCGGTGCCGCCGTGGTCATGACCGACACCCCCGAACTGTTCGGAGGCGAGATACGCGGCATCGCGATCGTCGACCTGACCGACGAGAAGATCGTGCGCTGGGTCGACTACTGGGACGGCCGCGGATTCGGCACCGACACCGCCGACCGGCTGCGGGTGCCCGCAGAGGACTTCCCCGAGGGCCTCGGAGCCGGCACGGTCGAGCCGCGGCCGGTCCCGGTGCTGGGCACGGCGGTCGAGCGGCTGATGGACGCGATCGGCTCGGACGACCACGCACAGCTGAATCAGCTTCTCGCCTACGACGCCACCCTCGAGGACTTCGCCCTGCGGACCAGGATCCGCGGCAGCGCGGCCATCACCCGCTATCTCCAGCGGGCCTCGGGACGACTGCCGTACCAAGGCGCTGCGGTATCCCACATCGTGGGCAACGAGCGGGGCGGTGGCTTCGAGTGGACGGCTGACGGAAGCGTCGTGGCGCGCGGTGCCGCCGCAGTGACTCTCGACGACGGGAAGGTCAGCTCCCTGAGCTTGTGCTGGGACGGTTCCGCCCTCGACGACAAGCAGATCACCGCCCTGACCACCCTCGCGATCGAGCCGCGCCGCTGAACGGGACAGCAGTCGGGGCCGCCGCGCACTCACCCGCCGCGGGGGTCAGGCGCTCACTGCCCCTTTGCCCGAAGCCGGCGGG
>NZ_JBHMCY010000062.1:0-45179 GCF_042430725.1 Streptomyces cinereospinus
CACCGGCCTTGTCCGGGCCGGCCCCCGCGCGGCCGGCCCGGCTGGAGGCCGCCGGGCTGGACGTGGCGCCCGGCACCGGGGCGGGCCGCCCCGGCCCGCACGCCCGGCTCCCGTCGGGCGACGGCCCGCACCACCGGTTCCTGCGCGCCTGCGCCACCCGCCTCGCCTCCACCGGCCTGGCCGCCCTCGTCGCCGTCCTCGGCCCCGGACTGGTCGTCCTGTGCGGCACCTCCCTCACCGCCGGCGGTGAGACCCTGCGCGGTGCGGGCCGGGGTGGCGGAGCCGGCGGCGGCCCGGCCCCGGCCCGTCCTCGGCGAGGTGCGCGCACACCCCGTCCCGCGCGGCGCGCGGGAGAGCGCCCCCGCCGCCCCGCGCGACGAGGTCGTCGACGCCGCACGCTGAAAAGCCCGCGCGCCCCTCGCTCCGGGAAGCCGCACCGCGCCCGGAAGATCCCGCTTCGCCCCCTCGCCTCACGCCTCGCACCACCCCCTCGCCCCTCCCCCTCGTTTCTCCCACCGGAACGACGGCACGAAGGGTTGACTGGACGGATGAAACTCACCGTGGTCGGCGGCGGTTCGACCTACACCCCCGAACTCGTGGACGGACTCGCCCGGCTGCGGGAGGCCCTGCCCGTCGAGGAACTGGTGCTCGTCGACCCGGCGGCCGACCGCCTGGAGCTGGTGGGCGGCCTGGCCCGGCGGATCCTCGCCCGCCAGGGGCACGGCGGCCGGGTGGTGACCACCTCCGACCTGGCCGCAGGCGCCGAGGGCGCCGACGCGGTCCTGCTCCAGCTGCGCGTCGGCGGGCAGGCGGCCCGGCAGCGGGACGAGACCTGGCCTTTGGAGTGCGGCTGCGTGGGCCAGGAGACGACCGGCGCGGGCGGTCTGGCGAAGGCGCTGCGCACCGTGCCGGTGGTGCTCGACATCGCCGACCGGGTCCGGCGGGTCAGCCCGGACGCCTGGATCATCGACTTCACCAACCCGGTCGGCATCGTCACCCGCGCCCTGCTGCGGGCCGGGTACAAGGCGGTCGGGCTGTGCAACGTGGCGATCGGCCTCCAGCGGAAGGTCGCCGCGCTGCTCGGGGTCGCCCCGGCCGGCGTCCACCTCGACCACGTGGGCCTGAACCACCTCACCTGGGAGACCGGCGTGCGCCTGGGCGGCCCCCGGGGCGAGGACGTCCTGCCCGGACTGCTCGCGGAGCACGGCGACGCCATCGCCGCGGACCTGCGCCTGCCGCCCGACCTGCTGGGCCGCCTGGGCGTGCTGCCGTCGTACTACCTGCGCTACTACTACGCCCACGACGAGGTCGTCCGCGAGTTGCGCACCACACCGTCGCGGGCGGCGGAAGTGGCCGCCATGGAGCGGGAGCTGCTGCGGATGTACGGCGACCCGGCGCTCGACGAGAAGCCGGAGCTGCTGGCCGGGCGGGGCGGCGCCTACTACTCGGAGGCGGCCGTGGACCTGGCGGCGGCGCTGCTGAGCGGCGCGGGCAGCCCGTACCAGGTGGTGAACACCTGCAACCGGGGCACGCTGCCCTTCCTGCCGGACGACGCGGTGATCGAGGTGCAGGCGGCGGTGGGCGCGGGGGGCGGCCCGGTGCCGCTGCCGGTCCCGGCGGTGGATCCGCTGTACGCGGGCCTGATGGCGAGCGTGACGGCGTACGAGGAGCTGGCCCTGGACGCGGCCCTGCGCGGCGGCCGGGAGCGGGTCTTCCGGGCGCTCCTGGCGCACCCTCTCATCGGGCAGCACGCGTACGCCGGCCCCCTCGCCGACCGGCTGATCGCCCACAACCGGGACTACCTCCCATGGGCCTGACCCCCAGTGTGCTCGCCGTCGACGCGGGCAACAGCAAGACCGACGTCGCGGTGGTGGCGGCCGACGGGCGGGTGCTCGCCACCGCGCGGGGCGGCGGGTTCCGGCCGCCGGCCGTGGGGGTGGGGGCGGCGACGGACGTGCTCGCCGAGGCGGCGGAACGGGCCCTCGCCGCGGCCGGCGTCACCTCCGTCACCCATGTCTCGGCCTGCCTCGCCAACGCCGACTTCCCCGAGGAGGAACGGCAGCTGGCCGACGCGCTGCACGCGCGCGCGTGGGGGGCGACCGTCGAGGTCCGCAACGACACCTTCGCGATCCTGCGCGCCGGGGTGGGCGAGCCGCGCGGTGTCGCGGTGGTGTGCGGGGCGGGCATCAACTGCGTCGGCATGCGGCCCGACGGGCGCACCGCGCGGTTCCCGGCGGTCGGGCGGATCTCCGGGGACTGGGGCGGTGGCTGGGGACTGGCCGAGGAGGCGCTGTTCCACGCGGCCCGCGCGGAGGACGGGCGCGGCGATCCGACCGAGCTGGCGCGGACCCTGCCCGCGCGCTTCGGGCTGGGCTCCATGCACGCGCTGATCGAGGCGCTGCACCTGGAGCGGGTGCCGCCGCGCCGGCGGCACGAGCTGACGCCGGTCCTCTTCGCCACGGCCGCCGGCGGCGACCCGGTGGCGGGCGCCCTCGTGGACCGGCTCGCCGAGGAGGTCGTGGCCATGGCGGCGGTCGCCCTGTCCCGGCTGGACCTGCTGGACGAGGCGACGCCGGTGCTGCTGGGGGGCGGTGTGCTGGCGGCGCGCCATCCCCGGCTCGACGACGGCGTCCGCGACCTGCTGGCGGCGCGCGCCCCCAAGGCGGTCCCCCGGGTGGTGACGGCGCCTCCGGTGCTGGGGGCGGCCCTGCTGGGGCTGGACCGGGTGGGGGTGGTGGCCGCGGGGGCGCGCGAGCGGGTGCGCGGCCACTTCGCGCCCTGACCTGACCGCCACGGAACCGAACCGATTCCCCGGGCGTATCCATGGGCAGGGGGTGCTGCGAGAATCGCGAACGACCAAGATCGCGGCAAGGCCGGTGCGGATACCGGTCCCGGCGGTGATACTTGCGGCGACGGATGACCACGGGGGAGGTCAGCAGTGACACAACCGCCGAAGAGCAGCGCGGCACCACCGGCACCGGGCGTGCCCACGCGGCCGGCCGTGCCGCCCCAGCGGGGACCCGTCGCACCCCCCGCGTCGTCCGGACCGGCCGCCGCCGTCCCGCCCCGCCGGACGGCGTTCGCCGAGGGCGTGGACCGGCTGCGCGCCGCCGCGACCACCGAACCGGGCCGGCTGCGCACCATCGGCGCGGTGCTCGCCCTGCTGGTCGTCGCCTTCGGCGCCGTGACCGCCTGGCAGACCACCGCCCGCGCGGCCGCCGCCGACGACGTGCTGCACAACAGCCAGCCGCTCAGCTCCGCCGCGGCCGACGTCTACCGCTCCCTGGCCGACGCCAACACGGCCGCCTCCAGCGGCTTCCTGGCCGGCGGCCAGGAGACGCAGACCTCCCGCGAGCGGTACGAGAAGGACATCCGCACGGCGGCCGAGAAGCTCGTCCTGGCCGCCGGCAGCTCCGAGCCGGACTCCCGTTCCGGCAGGACGATCGCCAGACTCAACCGGCTCCTGCCCGAGTACAAGGGCCTCATCGAGCGCGCCCGCGCCAATAACCGCCAGGGCTACCCGCTGGGCGGCGCCTACCTGCGCTACGCCAACGACACCATGCAGAAGGAGATGCTCCCGGCGGCGGAGGACCTCTACACGTCGGAGAACGAACGGCTGCGCGGCGACTACGCGGACGCCACGCCGTACCCCTGGGCGGCGATCGCCCTCGGCGTCCTCGCCCTGGCCGCCCTGGCCCGGGCGCAGCACCGCACCTACCTGCGCACGAACCGGGTACTGAACCACGGCCTGGTCGCCGCCACGGCCGCCACGACGGTGGCGCTGCTCTGGCTGGTCGTCGGCCACGGCGTGGCCCGCGCCGGGCTCAACGACTCCTACGACCACGGCGTCCGCTCCCTGAACGTCCTGCACGACGCCCGCATCGCCTCCCTGAAGGCACGCGGCAACGAGAACCTCACGCTGGTCAGCCGGGGCGCGGAGACGGTCGAGGTGGGCGGCGAGTTCAAGGACAGGTTCGACGTGGCCTACCAGGCGTCGATGAAGGACCTGGCCGCCGGTCTCGCCGCGGCCCGGGACCTCGCCGACGACCAGGCGGGCGAGCGCCCGGTGCGGGCCGCCGCCGGCAGCATGGACGTGTGGCAGCAGCGGCACCGGCAGGCCCGCGCCGCCGACGACGCGGGTGACTACCAGGCGGCGCTCAGCAAGGTCATCGGGACCGGGGCGGACGCGCCGACCGGTGAGTGCTTCGACCGCGTCGACCGCAGCCTGGAGACCGCGCTGGCGCACGAGAGGCGGGAGTTCGAGCAGGCCGCGGGCGGCGGCCGGGACGCGATGACCGGTCTGCCGGCCGGCGCGGCGGTGCTGGCGGTGCTGGGCGCGCTGGGCGCCGTGCTGGGGATCGGCCGCAGGCTGTCGGAGTACCGGTGAAAGGGGGCGTGACGATGCACGCACGACGTGTGCGGGCCAGTCTGAGGGGCTGGGGCGGCGTGGGCGCGATGGCGGTCGTCTGCGCCCTCGCCGTCGTCTTCGTCCTGCTGCTGCCGCACACCCAGCCGCACGGTGACGGCAGCACCGGCCTCGGCGGCCCGGGCGCGGCGGACGGCCGCCGGACCAGGGCCGAGGCGTGCGACGACCCCCAGGACCAGAGCCTGCCCCCGTCGGACGCCGAGGGCGCCACGATCGCCACCATCAGGCAGCGCGGCTACGTCTCCGTCGGCGTCGACCAGAACAGCTTCCGCTGGGGCTACCGCGACCCCAACAGCACCGAGCGCGAGGTCGAGCTGGAGGGCTTCGACATCGACCTGGCCCGCCGGATCGCCCAGGAACTGCTCGGCGACCGGGACCGGATCCGGTTCAAGGCCATCCCCACCAACCAGCGGGTCCCGGCGATCCGGAGCGGCCAGGTCGACATGGTGGTGCGCACCATGACGATCACCTGCGCCCGGCTGGAGGACGTCGCCTTCTCCGCGCCGTACTTCCTGACCGGCCAGCAGGTCCTCGCGCCCAACTCCTCCACGGTCACCGGCTACGACGGCAGCCTCGCGGGCAAGCGCATCTGCTCGGCGGCGGGTTCGACGGCGTACGACAACCTCGTGGCGGACCGCAGGTCCGGCAGGCTGCCCGCCTCCGCCGACATCTCCACCACCGTCCCCAACCAGCTCGACTGCCTGGTGCGGCTCCAACTCGGCGAGGTGGACGCGGTGGTGACGGACGGCGCGCTCGCCGCCAGCCAGGCCGCGCAGGACCCGGCGGTGGAACTGAAGGGCGACCGCTTCACCACCGAGTACTACGGCGTGGCGATGAAGAAGGACGCCGACGATCTGGTACGCCGGGTCAACCGCATCCTCGCGGACTACCGCGCGGACGGCGGATGGAAGGACTCCTACGACACGTGGCTGTCACCGACGCTGGGTAGGGACTCGGAGTCGGCGACCCCGCCGACGCCGCGCTACCGGTGACGGGGCCGGCAGTGGACCGACAGCACGGACCAGCAGACGAGAGGTGATCGATGGGCGTCACGGGAGCCCCCGGTCCGGTGATGGACCGGGACGAGGTGGACCGTGCGCTGGCGCGGCTCGGCGCGGAGCACGAGGCGATCGAGACCTCCCTCCTCGCCTTGCAGGACCACGCGGGCCGCCGACTCCTCGAGGGCGCCGAACTCACCGGCACGACCGAGGAGCGCTGGGCGGCCACCGAGGCGGCGGTCTCCCTGCTGTGGGCGTACTTCGACGCGTACACCGGCGCGCTGCGCACCGCCCGCGGCATCCGCGCCCGGCGCCGCTGGTCCAGCCGCGAGGACCTGGTGGAGCTGACCGAGCTGCTGCGCGGCGAGTCGGTGACGGTCGCCGGCGCCGCCGCGACGGCGCACGGCACGGGCAGGCTCAGCGAGCGGTTCACCCTGGCCGCGCTGGTGGACCGGATGAACGAGCTGTACGCCAGGTCGCTGGACATGGTCGTGGCCGCCGACGCGGTCTGGTCGGCGCTGCCCGCCCGGATAGATTTACTGGCCGCCGAGCTCCAGCGCACCCGCAGGCTCGCGCACTCCGTCGGCGTCCGCCCCGGCGAGCACCCGGCCGGGGACGACCTGGAGCGCATCACGCGCACCCTGACCCGGCTGCGCGAGCAGGTGGTGTCCGACCCGCTGGCGTTCTGGCACCGCGCCGAGGGCAGCTCGGCGCCGGGCGGCGGCAAGCCGGACACCACGGTCTACGACCGGGAGGCGCGCGCCCTGGAGGAGGTGCGCCGGGAGATCGACGCCGTGCTCGCCGTGCGCAAGGACGCCGAACAGCGGCTGGTGAAACTGCGGGACGTGCTCTCCCGCGCGGACCGCACCCTCGCCGAGGCGCGCACCGCACGCGGGGAGGTCCTCGCCAAGATCGCCGCCACGGAGGTGCCGGTGGTCAGCGGCCCGCCGACCGCGCTGCAGGAGCAACTGGCGACGGCCGCCGCGTACCGCAGGCAGGCCCAGTGGCACCGCCTGTCGCCGCTGCTGGAGTCCCTGGAGCAGAAGGCGGAGGACGAACTGCTGCGCGCCCGTGAGTCGCTGACCGCGGTCACCGCCCCGCTGGCGGTCCGCGCCGAGCTGCGCGGCCGGCTCGACGCGTACCGGGCGAAGGTCGCCCGGCACGGCCTGGCCGAGGACCCGCTGCTGGTGGAGCGGTACGACGCGGCCCGCCGCATGCTGTGGAGCGCGCCCTGCGACCTGCGGGTCGCCGAGCAGGCCGTGCTGCGCTACCAGCGGGCGGCGGCCGACCTGCTGGGCACCGCGTCACGGGTGCCGCCGCAGGGCGGCCCGCCCGAGGTGCAGGACCGTCGGGGGGAGTCGCCGTCATGAGCCAGGCACAGCGGTCCTGTCAACGGCCCGGTTGCGAGGGCGCGTACGAGGACGTCGGGGGCGGCGAGCTCTACTGCGACACCTGCGGCCTGGCGCCGGTGGTGTCCGCGACCGGCATGGTCGTCTCCCCGCCCACCGGGGTCACCGGCGGCCGGGGCTCGGCGGGCAGCGGCAGTTCCCGCTCCGGCTCCCGCGGCAGTTCCGGTACGTCGTCGCAGTCGTCGAAGTCCCGGCGCTCGGTGTCGGGACGGCTCTCCCGCTCGCTGTCGGGCCGCTCCGCCAACCGCTCGGTGTCGGTGCGCAGCTCCGGCTCCGCGGCCGGCTCCTCGGCCCGGGGGCGGCTGGGGGCGGGCCTGGTGCACGTGCCGCAGGTGCCGCGGCCCGACCCGCGCGCGATGGTGCTGGACAACCCCCAGGTGCCGGAGCGGAAGCGGTTCTGCTCGCGTTCGGACTGCGGCGCGCCGGTGGGCCGCGCCCGAAGCGACCGCCCCGGGCGCACGGAGGGCTTCTGCACGAAGTGCGGGCACCCCTACTCGTTCGTGCCGAAGCTGGGGGCCGGCGACATCGTGCACGGCCAGTACGAGGTGGTGGGCTGCCTCGCGCACGGCGGGCTGGGCTGGATCTACCTCGCCGTCGACCGTGCCGTCTCCGACCGGTGGGTGGTGCTCAAGGGCCTGCTGGACACCGGCGACCAGGACGCGATGGCCGCCGCGATCTCCGAGCGGCGGTTCCTGGCGGAGATCGAGCACGCGAACATCGTGCGGATCTACAACTTCGTCGAACACCTCGACCAGCGCACGGGCTCCCTCGACGGGTACATCGTCATGGAGTACGTCGGCGGCAAGTCCCTCAAGGAGATCGCCAACGCGCGCCGCACCCCCGAGGGACGGCGCGACCCGCTGCCGGTGGAACAGGCGTGCGCGTACGGCATCGAGGCGCTGGAGGCCCTCGGCCATCTGCACAGCCGCAACCTCCTCTACTGCGACTTCAAGGTCGACAACGCCCTCCAGACCGAGGACCAGCTCAAGCTGATCGACATGGGCGCGGTGCGCCGGATGGACGACGACGAGTCGGCGATCTACGGCACGGTGGGCTACCAGGCGCCGGAGGTCGCCGAGGCCGGCCCGTCGGTGGCGTCGGACCTCTACACGGTGGGCCGCACGCTCGCCGTGCTGACCTTCGACTTCCAGGGCTGCACCAACGTCTACGCCGACTCCCTGCCCGACCCGGACACCGTCGAGGTCTTCCGGCAGTACGAGTCCTTCTACCGGCTGCTGGTGCGGGCCACCGACCCCGACCCGGCCCGGCGGTTCGCCTCCGCGCAGGAGATGGCGGAGCAGCTGACGGGCGTGCTGCGGGAGGTGGTCTCCCTGCAGACGGGGCGGGCGCGGCCCGCGCTGTCGACCCTGTTCGGGCCGGAGCTGCGGGTGACGGACACGGAGCTGTTCGCCCGACTGGAGGGCGAGGTGTCGCGGCTGGGGGCGCGGGGGGCGCCCGCACGCCGCGGTGCGCCCGCCACCGGCACCGCACGGCTCCCGGACGGTGCCGCCCCGCACGCCCTCACCGGCGCAACCGGCCTGGTCAGACCCGTCAGCACCGGTGCCGCCGCCCTCGCCCTGCCCGTGCCCCGGGTCGACCCCGGCGATCCGAACGCCGGTTTCCTGGCCGGGCTCATGGCGACCGCCCCGGCCGAACTGCTCGGCGCGCTCGCCGCCGCGCCCGCGCCCTCGGTGGAGAGCCGGCTGCGGCAGGTCCGGGCCCTGCTGGAGCACGGCGACCGGACGGCCGCCCTGGACGCCCTGCGCGCGCTTGAGGGCGAGCAGCCCGACGACTGGCGGATCGTCTGGTACCGCGGGGTGGCCGCGCTGGTCACCGGCGACCACGAGGGCGCCGCCCTCGCCTTCGACGCGGTCTACGACGCCTTCCCCGGCGAAACGGCACCCAAGGTGGCCCTCGGCCTGTGCGCGGAGGTGCTGGGCCAGCTGGACAACGCCGCCGAGTACTACGGCCTGGTGTGGGCGACCGACCCCGGCCACGTCAGTGCCGCCTTCGCGCTGGCCCGCGTCCAGCTCGCCACCGGCGACCGGCGCGGCGCCGTACGCACCCTGGAGTCGGTGCCGGAGTCGTCCATCCACTACACGGCCGCCCGCGTGGCCGCCGTGCGGGCCCGGCTGAGGCACCGCACGGCCACCGCCGGCGACGTACCCTTCCTGGAGGATCTGACCGCCGCCGCCGGGCAGGTCGAGGCGCTGGACGCGTACGGTCTGGACCCGACCCGGCGGGAGCAGTTGGCGACGGAAGTACTCGGCAGCGCCCTGGACTGGATACTCTCCGGTGGTCAGGGTTCCGTCCCTGCCCCGCTCCCGGCCTCGTCCGGGCGGGGGGACCCCCCTGCCGCCGGGGGACGGACGCTGCTCGGCAGCGGCCTGGACGAACGGGGCCTGCGCTTCGGCCTGGAGCGTTCGTACCGCACGCTGGCCCGCCTGGCGCGGGGCGGCGAGGAGAGGATCGACCTGGTGGAACGAGCCAACCGTTACCGCCCCCGGACATGGGTGTAGTTGATGTCGCAGATGCCCCAGCTGTCCGCCTGCCCGAGCTGCGAGGAACCGCTCGAGTCGGGTGACCGTTATTGCGGTGCGTGCGGATACGACCTGTCCGCCGTACCGCCACGGCCGGACGACAGCCCGGCCCGGACCGTGCCGCAGCCCGCCCCGGCCGCCGACGTGCGCTTCGACCGGCGGCCGGAGCCGGAGGAGTACCCCTTGCAGGCCCCGGACCCGCGCGTCGCCGCCGACCTCGCCGCGTCCGCCGGCCTCGCCGCGTCCGCCGGCCCGGCCACGGTGTGCGTGGCCTGCCGCGCGGGCCGCGTCGACCGCGACGGCTACTGCGAGAACTGCGGCCACGCCCAGCCGCGCGAGCGCGACCACATGGAACAGGAGTGCGGCCCGCTGGCCGTCGTCAGCGACCGGGGCCTGCGCCACCACCGCAACGAGGACGCCTTCGGCGTCGGCCGCACCGCCCTGCCGGACGGCTCCGAGGCCCTGGTCGCGATCGTCTGCGACGGGGTGTCCTCGGCGACCCGGCCCGACGACGCCTCGCTGGCCGCCTCCCGCGCGGCCAGCGAGGCGCTGCTGGCGGCCCTGCCGCTCGGCACGCACCCGCAGCAGGCGATGCACGACGCGATCGTCGCCGCCTCGCACGCGGTGAACGCCCTGGTGGAGGAGCCCGCCACCGCCCGGGAGCACCAGCCGCACCAGAACGCCCCCGCCTGCACCCTGGTCGGCGCCGTGGTCACCGCGGGCCTGCTGGTGGTCGGCTGGGTCGGCGACAGCCGCGCCTACTGGGTCCCGGTGGACCGCGGCGCGCCCGCCGCCCGGCTCACCGAGGACGACTCCTGGGCCGCGCAGATGGTCGCCGCGGGACTGATGAGCGAGGCCGAGGCGTACGCCGACGAGCGCGCCCACGCGATCACCGGCTGGCTCGGCGCGGACGCCTACGAACTGGAGCCGCACACGGCCGCCTTCAAGCCGGACCGGCCGGGCGTGGTCGTGGTGTGCACGGACGGTCTGTGGAACTACGCGGAGGCGGCCGGGGAGATGGCCGGCGTCCTCCCGCCGGACGCCGCGGTGCGTCCGCTGCACGCCGCCCGCGTCCTGGTCGGTCACGCTCTGGACGGCGGTGGCCACGACAACGTAACAGTGGCCGTCCTGCCGTTCCCGGCCCCGCCGCGGGGGGCAGGATCGGCCTGAGGCCCGCGCACGGGGAGGCCTGGGAAGGCCGGCGGACCGGAGGGGACCGGTCCGTATTCCGTCATCGCCCCACGCCCCGTGGGGCGTCCGAGGGGGATTTGAGAGCGTATGGCCAATTTCTCGAAGTCGAACGTGCCGCAGTTCTCGGTGGACGTGTACCAGAACGAGTACCTCCCGGAGGGCGGCAGGGAGGTCAACGCGATCGTCACGGTGACCGCGACCGGCGGCGGCACGGTCGGGAGCGCGGTCGCGGCGCCCCACCTCTACTCGCCGGGGCAGGGCCCGTCCGCCGCCGTGGCGATCATGGTCGACTGCTCGGGTTCGATGGACTACCCGCCGGCCAAGATGCGCAACGCCCGGGACGCCACGGCCGCCGCCGTCGACACCCTGCGCGACGGCGTGCACTTCGCGGTGATCGGCGGCACGCACGTCGCCAAGGAGGTCTACCCGGGCGGCGGCCGGCTCGCCGTCGCCGACGCGACCACCCGCGACCAGGCCAAGCACGCGCTGCGCAAGCTCAGCGCCGGCGGCGGTACGGCGATCGGGACCTGGCTGCGGCTCGCCGACCGCCTGCTGTCCTCGGCGGACGTCGTCATCCGGCACGGCATCCTGCTCACCGACGGCCGCAACGAGCACGAGTCACCGCAGGACCTCAGGGCCTCGCTGGACGCCTGCGCGGGACGTTTCACCTGTGACGCCCGAGGCGTGGGCACCGACTGGGAAGTGAAAGAAGTCACAGGCATCGCCTCCGCCCTGCTCGGCACCGCCGACATCGTCGCCGACCCGGCGGGCCTGGCCGCCGACTTCACGGGGATGATGGAGACGGCGATGGGCAAGGAGGTCGCGGACGTCGCCCTGCGGCTGTGGACCCCGGTCGGCACGGCCATCCGGTTCGTCAAGCAAGTCGCCCCCACCGTGGAGGACTTGACCGGCCGCCGCACCGAGGCGGGCCCCCGCGCCGGGGACTACCCCACCGGGTCGTGGGGGGACGAGTCCCGTGACTACCACCTCTGCGTCGAGGTGCCCGCCGCGCACCTCGGCCAGGAGATGCTCGCCGCCCGCGTCTCCCTGGTGATCCCGCAGCCCGGGGGCACCGCCCAGAACCTCGGCGCCCAGGGCCTGGTACGGGCCGTGTGGACCGACGACATGGTCGCCTCGACGTCGATCAACCCCCAGGTGGCCCACTACACCGGCCAGGCCGAACTGGCACAGGTCATCCAGCAGGGGCTGGATCTGCGCAAATCGGGAGACATCGACGGAGCAACGGCCAAACTGGGCCGGGCGGTTCAGCTCGCCGGCGCCTCCGGGAACGCGGATACTGCGAAACTGCTTGCGAAGGTGGTGGACGTGGTCGATGCCGCGACAGGTACTGTGCGACTGAAGGCGAAGGTCGCGGAGGCCGACGAGATGACACTCGAAACCCGGTCGACAAAGACTGTTCGTGTAAAGAAGTGACCTGAGACGAAGCGAGCCCGACCCCCCGGGGTTGGAGAAATCCGGCCGGAACGGCCGGAAAAGGAGAGGGGGAAGCGCCGACATGCCGACCTGCCCGAACGGACACCAGTCGGGTTCCGACGACTGGTGCGAGGTCTGCGGTCACCGCATGGCGGGTGCCGTACCTCCGCCCCCTCCGCCGCCGCCCACCGGTGGCGGTTACGGCTTCCCGCCACCGCCCGGCGGCCCCGGCACGTCCGGCGGTCCGAACGCCGGCCAGCCCGGTGCACACCCCCACGTGTCCGGCGCCCCGGACGCGGCCCCCGAGCTGTGCCCGCAGTGCCGCACGCCCCGGGAGGGCGGTGCGCCCTTCTGCGAGGAGTGCCGGTGGAACTTCCTGACCAACACCGCGACCTCGTACACACCGGCGGCGCCGCGCCCGTCGGCCCCGCAGTTCCAGCGGCCGTCCGGCCCGCCGCCCTCCTTCGGGGGCGGTGACTCGTACGAGTACCAGGGCTCTCGGCCGTCGCAGATGAACCGGCCGGCCGAGCCGATCCCGCCGGGGCCGTCCGGGCCGTCGTTCGGCGGCGAGCCCGGCGGAGGTTTCGGCGGCGAGCGGCCGGGGGCGGGCGGGCCTCCCGGGGCTCCCGCGTTCGGCGGTGAGCGGCCCGGGCCCGGCGGCCCCGGGGGATTCGGAGAGCGGCCGGGCGCTCCCGGTCCCTTCGGCGAGCGGCCCGGTCCGTCCGGGCCTCCCGGATTCGGTGAGCGGTCCGGCCCCTCCGGCGCTCCCGGTCCCTTCGGCGAGCAGCCCCAGGCTCCCGGGTCCGCCGGCCCGGCCGCCCTTCGGCGAGCGGCCCGGTCCGTCCGGTCCGCCTCCCTTCGGCGGTGAGCGCTCCCAGGCTCCTGGCCCGTCCGGCCCGCCGGCGTTCGGTGAGCGCCCGGGTCCGTCCGGTCCTCCCCCCTTCGGCGGCGACCCGTCGCGACCGGTGCCGCCGCCGCCCGGTCCGACGCCCAACGCCGGTCCGGGTGGTCCTGGCGGGCACGGTGGGCCGGGCGGCCCCGGTGGGTACGGTGGTCCGGGCGGGCACGGCATGCCCGGCGGCCCTGGCGCCGCCGGCGGCCCTCCCGGCCCTGGCGGCGGCCCCGGCGGCCCCGGTACGCACCCGGGAGCAGCGCAGGCCTTCCATCAGTCCGGTCCGCCCGCCCCGCCCGCGTTCCCGCAGGAGACGGGCCGGCCGCAGCCGGGGGGCCCGTCCTTCGGCGGCGGTGACGACGACTGGGTGCTCTCCCCGCCGTCGTCCCCCGGCCCGGGCGGTCCCCACGGTCCGGGGGTCCCGGGGCAGCCCGGTGGTCCCGGTGGCTACGGCTATCCGCACCCCGGTGGCCAGTCCGCGCCCCCGCCCGGTCCCGCCGCCCCGCAGCGGCCGGCGACCTGGACGGCGACCATCGGTCCGGACCGCGAGTACTTCATGGCGATGATGCACCGCTCCGGCCCCGAGGCGGCGGGCCTCAACCTGCCCGCGTACTCCCCGGAGCAGCAGCGCGCGCTCACCGGCAACCAGGTCTCGATCGGCCGCCGCCGGCACTCCACCGGCGACACCCCCGACATCGACCTGTCGGTGCCGCCGGAGGACCCGGGCGTCTCCCACCAGCACGCGGTGCTGGTGCAGCAGCCGGACGGCAGCTGGGCGATCGTCGACCAGAACTCGACGAACGGCACCACCGTCAACGGCTCGGAGGACCCCATCCAGCCCTTCGTGCCGGTGCAGCTCCAGGACGGCGACCGGGTGCACGTGGGCGCCTGGACGACGATCACGATCCGCCGCGGCTGAACCGCACGCGACCGCGGCCGACACACTGGGGCGGAACCGGGCGAATCAGGTCGGATCCGGGGCGTCAGACGGGGAGGGGCCAGGCGTAGGGCCCTTCCGGATCGTCCAGCCACGCCCACTGACGTCCGCCGCCGACGGTGATCCCGTACCGCTCCCGCCCGGGCCGCCCCTCGCACTCCCACAGCGCGTACGCCTCCTCCGGGTCCAGGCTGCCGCGGGTGAGGGTGTACAGGAACCGGAACAGGTCGTGCTCGCGGCCCCGGCGCGGCACCCCGCCCAGTCCCGCCGGCTCCGGCTCGGGCCGCCCGGCGCCGCGCAACCGTACGAAGTACGCGGGCGTGTGCAGGAAGTGCCCCTCCGCGTGTCCGGCGTCCCGCACGGTCAGGGCGACCAGCCCGGTGGCGAGCGGCGTCAGGACGCGGCCGCCGGGACGGCACTGGGCGATCCAGGCGGGCGGGACCGCCGCCAGGGTGCAGGTCGCGATGATCCGGTCGAACGGGGCGCGCTCCGGCACCCCGCGCGCCCCGTCACCGGTGACCACGACCGGGTGGTACCCGGCGGCGTCCAGATGCCGGCGCGCCGACTCGGTGATCTCCGGCTCCAGATCGACGGTGGTGACCAGAGCGTCGTCGCCGAGCCGGTGCGCGAGCAGCGCCGCGTTGTACCCGGTGCCCGCGCCGATCTCCAGCACCCGGTCGCCGTCCTCCACCCCCAGCGCGGCCAGCATCATCGCCATCAGCGACGGCTGGCTGCTGGACGACAGCAGTTCCCCGTCCCGCAGCCGTGTCGCCAGCGGGGTGTCGGCGTAGGCGCCGCGCACCCACCGCTCGCGCGCGTCCGGGTCCGGGCTCTCGCCCCAGCGCCGCTCGTAGCCGCCGACGACGCCCACGTGGTAGTACGGCACGAAGAGGTGCCGGGGCACCGCCGCGAACGCCTCCCGCCACACCGGGTCCGCGGCCCACGCCCCGCTCGCCTCGATCTGCCGCACCAGCGCGGCCCGCGCCGCGGCGGCGACGGCCTCCAGCTCCTTGTCGAGTGCATGGGCGCCCATAGGTCCACTGTGCTGCGCCGCACCGCGCGAGGCGAGTACCCGGGCCCTCCGGGCCTGCCCGAGCCCTCCGGCTCCCGTGGTCCTAAGCCTTCAGTCCTCGTCCGTCGCGTCTGAGACCATGGACGGGTGAATGAGATTCGGCGCGGCACGCTTCAGGAGCAGACCTTCTACGAGCAGGTCGGCGGGGAGGAGACCTTCCGCCGCCTGGTCCACCGTTTCTACGAGGGAGTCGCCCAGGACCCGGTCCTGCGGCCGATGTACCCCGAGGAGGACCTGGGCCCCGCCGAGGAGCGCCTCGTACTGTTCCTGATCCAGTACTGGGGCGGACCGACGACGTACAGCGAGAACCGCGGCCACCCCCGGCTGCGCATGCGCCACGCCCCGTTCACCGTCGACCGGGCCGCCCACGACGCCTGGCTGAAGCACATGCGGGACGCCGTCGACGAACTGGGCCTGTCCGAGGAGCACGAGCGCATCCTGTGGAACTACCTGACGTACGCGGCCGCCTCGATGGTGAACGCGCCGGGCTGAGCCCCGCACACCGGTGACGGGCGTCAGCGCACGCTGACGCCCAGGGTCCCGAGCCCTCCGCGCCGCACGGCGACCGACCCGTACGGCGTGCGCAGCCGCAGCCAGGCGCCCGACGACACGAGCGCCGGCTCCTCCGCCCCCACGGCCGGCCGCAGGAAGCCCAGGGACTGCGCCGCGTGCACGGCCCGCACCGGGAGGTCGGTACCGCCGACCGTCCGGGACCAGATCTCGCGTCCGATCCGGTCGAGTCCGGCCCGTGTACGGTCCTCGGGCGGCAGTTCCTCCGTTCGGGACCGGAACTCCGCGACCGCGGCCGCGACCATCGCCCGCAGGGTGTCCGTGTCCGGCAGTCCCCGCTCCGGCCGCCAGCCCCCGCGCGGCGGCAGCACCCCCGCCCACGGCGGCCCGGTCACCGCTGTCGGCACGGCCGCCGTGGCCGCCCTGTCGTCCACGGACTCCAGCAGCTCCCCGGCGGACACCGTCACGTCGAGGGTGACCTCCAGCCCGTCCTCATAGGGCTTGGCCAGCCGTACCGCCCGGATCGCCAGCACCTCGAAGGAGGGCGGCCGGCCGAAGACGGCGAGTGCGGTGCCCGCCGCCTGCAGGCGCACCGCGGCTCCACGGTCGTAGTGGAGCAGCCGGGAGAGGAAGGCCGCGAGATCCGCCGCCTCCCCCTCGTCGGCGAGGTGGAGCACCGTCATGCGGCGACGGCCTCCTCCTCGTCGTCCATGTAGCCCTCCAGGAACTCGCGTTCCTCGGCGGTGATCCGGCGCGGCCGCTCCGCCTCGAAGTCGAACGGGACGATCACCGTGGAGGCCCGGACGTAGACCTGGTCGCCGTCCTTCACCTCGTAGGCGAGGGTGAAGGAGGCGGCCCTGATCTGCGTGACCCACAGCTCGATGTCCACGGGCGCGTGCCGGTGGACGAGCTGCCGCTTGTAGTCGATCTCATGGCGCGCCACCACGGACCCCTGCTGGAAATCCTTGTCCGGGCGGAACAGGAAGTCGATACGGGCCTCCTCCAGGTACCGGAGGAACACCACGTTGTTGACATGGCCGTACGCGTCCATGTCCGCCCAGCGCAGCGGGCAGCGGTAGATGTGCCGCAAGAGATCAGCCCCGGGTCAGCTTCTTGTAGGTGGCGCGGTGCGGACGGGCGGCGTCCGGACCCAGCCGCTCGATCTTGTTCTTCTCGTACGACTCGAAGTTGCCCTCGAACCAGAACCACTTCGAGTCGCCCTCGTAGGCGAGGATGTGGGTGGCGACCCGGTCCAGGAACCACCGGTCGTGGGAGACGACCACGGCGCAGCCGGGGAACTCCAGCAGCGCGTTCTCCAGGCTGGAGAGGGTCTCGACGTCCAGGTCGTTGGTCGGCTCGTCGAGGAGCAGCAGGTTGCCGCCCTGCTTGAGGGTGAGCGCGAGGTTGAGGCGGTTGCGCTCACCGCCGGAGAGCACACCGGCCGGCTTCTGCTGGTCCGGGCCCTTGAAGCCGAACGCCGACACGTACGCGCGCGAGGGCATCTCGACCTGGCCGACGTTGATGTAGTCGAGGCCGTCGGAGACGACCTCCCACAGCGTCTTCTTGGGGTCGATGTTCTCGCGGCTCTGGTCGACGTACGAGATCTTGACGGTCTCGCCGACCTTGATGCTGCCGGAGTCCGGCTCCTCCAGGCCCTGGATCATCTTGAACAGGGTGGTCTTGCCGGCGCCGTTCGGGCCGATGATGCCCACGATGCCGTTGCGCGGCAGGGTGAAGCTGAGGCCGTCGACGAGGACCTTCTCGCCGAAGGCCTTGTTCAGCTGGTCGACCTCGACGACCACGCTGCCCAGGCGCGGGCCCGGCGGGATCTGGATCTCCTCGAAGTCCAGCTTCCGCATCTTGTCGGCCTCGGCGGCCATCTCCTCGTAGCGGGCCAGACGCGCCTTGGACTTGGCCTGCCGCCCCTTGGCGTTGGAGCGCACCCACTCGAGCTCGTCCTTGAGGCGCTTCTGCCGCTTGGCGTCCTTCTGGCCCTCGACCTTGAGGCGGGCGGCCTTGGTCTCCAGGTACTTGGAGTAGTTGCCCTCGTAGCCGTGCAGGCGGCCGCGGTCGACCTCGCAGATCCAGCCCGCGACGTTGTCCAGGAAGTACCGGTCGTGGGTGACGGCCACGACGGTGCCCGGGTACTTGGCGAGGTGCTGCTCCAGCCAGTTCACCGACTCGGCGTCGAGGTGGTTGGTGGGCTCGTCGAGGAGCAGCAGGTCGGGCTGCTCCAGCAGCAGCTTGCAGAGCGCGACGCGGCGCTTCTCACCACCGGAGAGGTTGGTGACGGGCCAGTCGCCGGGCGGGCAGCCCAGGGCGTCCATGGCCTGCTCGAGCTGGGCGTCGAGGTCCCACGCGTTGGCGTGGTCCAGCTCCTCCTGGAGCTTGCCCATCTCCTCGAGGAGCGCGTCCGAGTAGTCGGTCGCCATCTGCTCGGCGATCTCGTTGAAGCGGTCGAGCTTGCCCTTGATCTCGGCGACGCCCTCCTGGACGTTCTCCAGGACCGTCTTCTCCTCGTTCAGCGGCGGCTCCTGCAGGAGGATGCCGACGCTGTACCCGGGCGACAGGAACGCGTCGCCGTTCGACGGCTGCTCAAGACCGGCCATGATCTTGAGGACGGTGGACTTACCGGCGCCGTTCGGACCGACGACGCCGATCTTGGCACCCGGAAGGAAGTTCAGGGTGACGTCGTCGAGAATCACCTTGTCGCCGTGCGCCTTGCGCGCCTTGCGCATGGTGTAAATGAACTCAGCCAAGAGAAACCGTCCGGCAGCTTGAATCTGGCAGTGGGCAGATACACCCCATCTTGCCTGACGGCCACCCCTGGATGGAAACCAGTCCGAGCGACGGCGGGTGCGCGAGGCCGACGAGGGCAGCGGGTGACGGGGCGGGCACTCTCTGTCGAGATGTCAAGGTGCGGAGACGCGGCGGTCGCGCGGATGGCCGACGCGGCGGGTGACCGGCACCGGGGGTGACCGGCGCACCGGACCCTCCGGGGCCCGGACGGCGGTACTCGCCGCGCCGGGGCGTTCTGCGGGCGTTACGACTTCCGCTTGCGGACCAGGACCAGCGCCGCCCCGCCGATCACCACCAGGCCGATGGCCACGCCCGCGATCGCCGCGGTCGTGCCGGAGCTGCCGGTGGCGGCGAGGTTGACGTCCGCGGTGGTGCTGCCGACCGTGGCCGGGCTCGGCTGGGTGAGGATCTGGGTGGACTCCCCGCCCTCGGCGGCCTCACCGGCCCGGGTGCGGCAGTCGAGGACGCCGGTGAAGCGCTCCTCGTAACCGCCGGGGCCGGTGATCGTGAAGTCGTAGGCCTGGTCCTCCTGGAGCGGGATGGTCACCGTGCGGGTCTCGCCGGCCGCGACGGTGTGCTCGGCGCCCATCAGCTCGAAGGTGAACGCCGCGTCGCCCTCGTTGACCGCGGTGATGTCCACACCGCCCTCGGCGCAGTTCTCCGCCGCGGACAGCGCGGGTATCGCGCCCGTCTCCGCCCAGGTCGCGCTCGCCGTCGCGGTGACCGTGGACTCGCTGGAGCCGGCCAGGATCTGCGTCTGGCTCCTGGTCTCCGAGGCGAAGGCCCGGCCGACCGGCACCGTGGTCGAGGCCTGCACGGTCAGCTCGGCGGAGCCGTCCGCGGTGTCCGCGGGCACCTGGAAGTACAGCCGGCTGCCGTCCCGCGCGGTCGTGACCTCCTCGCCGTCCGCGCCGACGACCCGCACCCCGCGCGTCAGGGTATCGGCGGGCGGGACCACCGTGACGCTGTCCGCGTCGGTGCGCACGGTGACCGGGCCGAGCAGCCCGCCGGGGTGGCCGGAGATCGCGGGCGGGTCGAGGGTCAGCGACGCCTTGGGCTCCGCCGCGTCACGGGCGTTCTTCTCCAGGTAGTCCGCGAGCTTCTCGGCCTCCGGGTCGACGGCGTCGACGTCCACCCCGTCCGAGTAGCGCCAGATGGCCACCTGCGTGCCGGCCGCCGCGTCCTGCTCGCTGAGGCCGCCGCGCACACCCGCCTTCTTCGCGAGTGAGGCCAGGTCGTTCACCTGCGGGTACGAGTGCTGCAGAATCCAGCGGATGCGGCCGGCGTCCTGGTTGGCACCCAAGGAGGTGCCGCTCCAGGACGTCTCGTGGTACTTGGCGTCCTTCTGCGTGGGGTTGTGGATGTCCACGCAGTACGTCTGCAGCATGCCGCCACCCTCGACGGACAGCTCGAACAGACCCGCGGAGATCTCCAGGTCTCCCTCGGCGGAGTGCACCACGGCCGCGCCGTACGTCTTCAGGCCGCCTATCGTGGCGGTCGCTCCGCCCTGGGCGTGCGCCGGAGCGGTGCCGGCGGCGGCGGGACCGGCCGTCGCCGCGGCGGTGCCCACGGCGAGCCCGGACGCCAGCGTCACGGCGGCGAGGCGGGCCGCCCCTCGTCCGCACACGGACGGTGCGGAGAACGAAGCAAACACAGAATTCCCCTTCGAGCAGGACCCGTTGACGTGGGGCGTACGGTCCCACCAGCAGAATCTCAAGCCGCGAGAACCACGTTCGGCATCCTAAGGACGCGGGCGCACCAGGCTTCCCAGTGATCCCGTGAGACCGAAGATCCGACTCGTAATCGTTATCGCCGCGACCCCGGTGAGCTGGGCTTATCGACAAATCCACCGGGACGAGGCGGGCACGTACACCCTGATAAGCCGCAGTTCGGTCAATCGCTCGCAGGCGCCGGGCGGACGCCCCGGTGTGTGCCGCCCGACGTCATGTCACCATGGCCACGAGCGCGTCCTGTCGGCGTTCCGGATCCGCCGGCTCGGCCGCGGAGGCGGCGACGGGCGTCTCCCACGCCGGCTCGGGTTGCGTCGGCGAACCAGCCGCCCCGGCCTCGCCCTTGACGGCCGCGCGCCGGAACGCCGAGGTGCCCCGCGCCAGATCGTGACCGATCGCCACGGCGTCGATGTCGGCCGAGGTCCGGCTCTGCCCCTCGCGGACATCGGTGCGCACCTTCAACCGGCCCTGCACGACGACCGGATCGCCCACCCCCAGGGAAGCCGCCGCGTTGGTGGCGAGCTGCCGGTTGGCCCAGACCGTGAAGAAGTTGGTGTGGCCGTCCGTCCACGCGTTCTTCTCCCGGTCCCAGTACCGGGAGGTCACCGCCAGCCGGAACCGCGCCGACGGACCCGCCGCCAACTCGCGGTAGACCGGCTGCGTCGCCACGTTGCCCACCGCGCACACCATCGTCTCGTTCATCCTCGTCGTCACCCTCCCCCGCCCGGCCGCTCGCGCCGGGCGGACACGCGCACGGGCCCGTCCCGTACGGCTGCGTCTGCCGCGGCGGCCGCGCTGCCGCGCGTACCGCCACCGCCGTGACGACCGCGTCCGTCGCGATCGCCGCGCCACCAGACTGCCTCCGCCGAGCCGAGCCCGCCGAGCGCTGTGGACGGCCCCGCACCTGTGGAAAACCCCGCCACCCCTTCGAGGGACGCCGGACCGGGAACCCCGCAGTATCCGCAGGTCAGCGACGCGCGCCCCTCACCTCACCCCCACACCCGTCCCCAGCACCCGGCCGTACTGCTCCCGCACCTCCCGGTACCGCAGCAGCTCGGCCGCCACCGGATCGAGCACCCGCGCCCGCCCGCACCCGGCCGCCGCCTCCCGCAGCCGCCGCTCGGCCTCCAGCCCGTACCTCCGGGCCGGGCCCCGCGCCGCCAGCTTGCAGGTCCACTCCACGAGCGGCCCGCCGATGATCCCGGACACCATCAGCAGCACCGGCACACCGAGGTTCGGCGCCATGACCCCGGCGATCTGCCCGACCAGCCACAGCCCGCCCACGACCTGGAGGAGCGTCATCGCGGCCTGCACCAGGACGGCCACCGGCCACCAGCCCGGCCGGGGCGGCCGCCCCGGCGGCAATCCGGCCCGCGCCGCCAGTTCGTCGAGCGCCTCGGGCAGCCCGTGGGCCCCCCGGGTGGCCGCCTCACGGACCGCCTGCGCCCATGGAGCGGGCAGCCCGGCCGAGGCCCGGTCGGCGACCGTGCGCACCGCCTGCTCGACCTTCTGCCGCGCGGTCGCCTGCTCCTCGCCCTGCCCGCGCAAGGTCAGCCGCCCCGTAGGGAGGTCGCTGCGGTCCAGGTACCACCGCCACAGCCGCAGCCAGGGCGTCCCGCAGGCGCGGTTGGCGTTGCGCAGCCAGGCCCGCTCGGCCGCCTCACCGGCCGCGGTGGCGCCCACGGCGTCCGCGAGCCGCGCGGAGAACTCGTCCCGCGCCTGCTCACTGAGCCCCGTGCGCCGCCGGGTCGCGTACACCGGCCGCAGCCGCGCCGCGGCGGCGTCGATGTCGGCGGCGACGCGGCGGGCCGCGGCACCCCGCTCCGCCACGAACTCGCCGAGCGCCTCGCGCAGGTCGCCCATGCCCTCCCCGGTGAGCGCGGACAGCGCGAGCACGGTCGCGCCCGGTTCGCCGTGCTCCCCCAGGGCGATCCCGTCCTCGTCGAGCAGCCGCCGCAGATCGTCCAGCACCTGGTCGGCCGCCTCCCCGGGGAGCCGGTCGACCTGGTTGAGGACGACGAACATGACCTCCGCGTGCCCGGCCAGCGGCCGCAGGTAGCGCTCATGCAGAACGGCGTCGGCGTACTTCTCCGGATCCACCACCCAGATGACCGCGTCCACCAGCTCCAGCAGCCGCTCGGCCTGCTCCCGGTGCTGCACGGCGGCGGAGTCGAGGTCGGGCAGGTCCACCAGGACCAGTCCGCGCAGCTGCGCCTCGGCCTCCGGGGACTGCAGCGGGCGCCGGCGCAGACGACCCGGGATGCCGAGCCGGTCGATCAGACTGGCCGCGCCGTCGCTCCAGCTGCACGCGATGGGCGCGGCGGTGGTGGGCCGGCGTACGCCCGTCTCGGAGATGGCCACTCCGGCCAGCGCGTTGAACAGCTGCGACTTGCCGCTGCCGGTCGCGCCCGCGATGGCGACGACGGTGTGCTGCCCGGAGAGCTTGCGCCGTGCCGCCGCCTCGTCGAGCACCCGGCCCGCCTCGGCGAGCGTCTTGCTGTCGAGCCGGGTGCGCGACAGCCCCACCAGCTCGCGCATCGCGTCCAGCCGGGACCGCAGCGGGCCGTCGTACACCAGCGGCCGTACGGTCTGCGGCCGGCTCTTCCTGGTCTCGGCCACGGCGGCCTGCCCACCGTTCGCCCCCTCGGTCACCCGGCGCGCGATCAGCCCGTCGTCCCAGGCGTCCTCGGACTCCTTGCGGCGGGCCGGCCCGTCGTGCCGGGAGGTGCCGGCGCGCCGCGGGGCACCGTCCTCGCCCGAGACGTCTCCGTCACGGGACGAGCCGTCTCCTCCGCGCGCGTGCCCCTCGCTCTCCCCCGGCCCGGCTCCCCGCCGCTCCCCCGGCCCGGAACCACCCGATTTGCGCAACGCCTTCCAGGGCCGCCGGAAGGCGCCACTCGCCCATTCCCCTCTCCTGGGGCCTTTCCCGGTGGCGGAGGCGTCCTTTCCCGGGTCTCCGTCGCTGCCGGAAGTCTGTGCTCCGCTTCCGGGGTCGACGCCCTGCCCAGAGGTGCCCTTCTCGACATCGCCCGCCGCAGGGGTTTCCTTCCCGGAATGCACCCCATTGGCGCCCACTTCGGGATCGCCCTCCCCAGGGGCACCCGCCACGGTGTCGCCCGCCGCAGCGGCACCGCCCTCAGGGGCGCCACCCTCACGGACCTCGGCATCACCTCCGTCGGGACCTCCGTCGGGACCGCCGCCCTCATGACGTTCCGTGCGTTCGCCCTCGCGCGCGGGGACGGCGACGGCGTCGTCCGGCCGTCTCCCCGGCTCCAGCGGCTCTCCCGCCTGTCCGGGCCGCTCCGGCCCCGCGAAGGACCCTCCTGGCCCTTCCGCCCCTTCTGTCTCTTCTGCCCCCTCCCGCCGGCCCAGCCCCTCGCCCGACCCGGACCCTTCCGGCCCTGCCTGTACGCCCAGCCTGCTCAGTCCCTCCGGCACTTGCGACCTCTTCAGCCCCTTTGGCCCCTCCGGCCCCTCCGGCCCCTCCGGCCCCTCCGGCTTCTCCGGCCTCTCCGATTGCTCGGGATCGGCGTGTCCCGTGTGGTCCTGGTCAGTGACGGCAGTCACCGGTCACCTCTCCTTCTGCAGTACGGACAACGCGGCGATGAGCTCGGCCTGCGGTTCGGGATGGACGTCGAGGGCGTCGAGGGGCGCCAGGCGGCGCTCGCGCTCGTGGTGCAGGACCCGGTCCACGCACTCGGTGAGCAGCCGCCCGCCCCGGTCGCGCAGCCGCAGCGCCCCGTGCGCGCCGATCCGCTCGGCGAGCCCCTCGCCCGCCGTGCGGGCCCGGCGGCCGCCCAGCAGCGCGGTGACGACCAGGGCGGCGACCACCTCGGGATCCGGCGAGGCGCTGCGGTCGAGGGCGCGGACCTCGTCCTCGGCGTACTCCTCGACCTCGCGCCGCCAGCGCCGTACCGCCATCCCGATCCGGTGTTCGGCGTTCTCCTGGGAGGTGTCGCGGTCGGCGAGTTCCGGGGCGCTCGCCGCCGGTTCGCGGCGCCAGGCCTCGTCGACGCGCTCGTCGGCGGCGGTGACGGCGCACAGCAGCAACGTACCGAGGCTCTCCACGAGGGCGTCGAGGAGCTCACCGGCGGTGCAGTCGAGCGGGAAGGCCCGCCAGCGCTTCAGGGCGTCCCCGGCGAGCACGGCGCCGGACTGCAGACGCCCCCGCACGCGCGTGTGCTCGCTGTCGTAGGCCGTGTCGACGGCGGAGGTGAGCCGGAGGGCGGCGGCGTACTGCGCGGCGGCGGCGCCGGCCAGCTCGGGCATCCGGGACTTGAGCGAGGCGAGGACGCCGTACGCCGTACGGGCCATGGTGTGCCGGCGGGTCACCGGGTCCTGGACCCGCTGCACGAGCCAGGTGCGCAGCGGTGCCACGGCGGTGGCCGGGAGCAGGCCGCCGCCCCAGGCGGACTCGGGCAGCTCGGGCACCGTGAAGCGGGGCACATCGCCGAGGCCGGCCTTGGTGAGCAGGGCGGCGTACTGCCGGGAGACCTCGGAGACCACCTGGTGGGGGACGCGGTCGAGGACGGTGATCAGGGTGACGTCGTACTCCTTGGCGGTGCGCAGCAGGTGCCAGGGGACGGCGTCGGCGTACCGGGCGGCCGTGGTGACCATGACCCAGATGTCGGCGGCGCAGATCAGCTCGGCGGCGAGGGTGCGGTTGTCGGCGACCAGGGAGTCGATGTCGGGCGCGTCGAGGAGGGCCAGGCCGGGTTGCAGGGTCTCGGCGGTCTCGATGCGCAGCACGCGCGCGGGGTTCGCGCCGTGCAGGAGCGGATCGTCTTCGGGCTCGTTGTGGGGCACCCACACGCGGGGAAGTTCGGGCAGGACGCGCATGCCGCTGAACCAGTGATGGTCCTCCGGGTGGCAGACGAGCACGGGCGTGCGGGTGGTGGGCCGCAGCACGCCCGCCTCGCTCACTCTGCGCCCGACGAGCGAGTTGACGAGGGTCGACTTGCCGGCGCCCGTGGAGCCCCCCACGACGGCCAGCAAGGGTGCGTCGGGCTCTTTCAGCCGGGGCACCAAGTAGTCGTCGAGCTGGGCGAGCAGTTCGTCGCGGTTCGCACGCGCTCGCGGGGCGCCCGCCAGGGGGAGCGGGAAGCGTGCGGCGGCGACGCGGTCGCGCAGCGCGGAAAGTGCGTCGAGCAGCTGAGGCCGTACGTCCAAGGTCACCACATGCGAAGAATGCCCAATTTTATGGGATATCTGAAGCATATGAGCATGTCTGCGTGCCGATAGAACACAAGGGACGGAAGGGGCGACTGGGACGCGGCCCCAGTCGAGGCATAACGAGTGCACAACACCCGGCGCGCGAGGCGCCAAAAGCGATGCACGATTCGCACCTGCCTGCGATTATCAGGACCGCTTCACCGAACCTCCACATCGAGCCACGGAGGCGAAGCAACAGGGTCAAGGATCCGGGAGCCCTATCCTTGTCCCCGGCGACGTCACGGATCAGCCCACAACCCGGGCACCCACGACAGAGGCCACACACCGGCCCCCGTAGCTCAGTGGATAGAGCAGGCGCCTTCTAAGCGCTTGGCCGCAGGTTCGAGTCCTGCCGGGGGCGCCAGTCTCCGCCCTCCCTCCGGGAGGGCTTTTTTGCGGGCCGGGCCCGGCGGTCGGGGGCCGAGCGCGGACAGGGCTCGCGACCATGAACGTTCCTGCTGGTCAGCCCCGCGGATCTCCTGATCACCGGCCGCAGTGAATCCGCGGAGAAACAGCAACCTGCGTCCGCCGAGCGCGTTGCTCCGGGTACTCATCGGGAGATCATCAGAAGGGGCCACCCGGGTCATGCACAACGTCAGGCACCTGCTCACAGCTCTGGCCACCGCAGGAGCCGTCATCCTCGGCACACCGGCCCCCGCGCACGCCGGGGCGATCGGCTCGACTCCGGTGCGCACCTTCGAGTACAGCGTGGGCGGCATGAACGTGAAGGTTCCGACCGGCTGCATGTTCACGCATGTCATCCGGGGGAGCGGCAGGAAGATCACCTACCAGAACGCCGGTGTCGACTGTGCCTTCGCGGCCGCACTGAGCAGCGGTTTCTGCAACTGGCGGATCGACTTCACGTACGCCGACACCAACAATCGCACCTATCGCACCGCACGTGGCAAGACTCACAGCGAGTGCAGGATCGACCCCATGCGGACCAACCCTCCGCAGACCCTGCCTCGTTATGGCAAGGCGTGCGCCCGCCTCCATGTCAACGGCGTGCGTCGCGTGAGTCAGTGCCATCACATCACGAAGTGAGCCGTTCATGATCGATCAGGGTCAGGGGCAGAAGCCGGAGCAGGGCTCTGGGAAGGCGGGGGACGCACGGCGTCGGCAGGTCGGGGGTGCGGGGTTTCTGGTGGGCGCGGTGGGGGCTCTCGTCTTCTTCGCCTTCTTCCCGGGGTTGCCGCACGTGATCGACTGGGGAGCGGTCCTGGTCGCCCTCGCCGTGGGCGCGGTCGCCCGGTGGGGATGTCTGGCGTGGATGTCGCGGAGGGCGGCCAGAAGGCCCGAGCGGAGGTAGACACGCCGGCCGCTGCCCGCACCCGCCCCCGCCACCAGGTGCGCGGCCCAGCCCGCAGGGCGCTCCGTCGTCCGTCACCCACCCCTCCGGCCCGCGCGTAACCCCTGTTCGGAAAGGGTGATCCGCAGATGATCACCGTGACCCGGTCCCGGTGGGCGCGTTGAACGGGGAGTCGGCGGCATGTCCTGCTGCCGCGCTTACCGAGTCAGTAAGGAGAACGTGATGTCACGCATCGCGAAGGCGGCCGGTGTCGCCCTCGGCACGGGTGCCATGGTCCTCGGCGGGGCCGGTCTCGCCCTGGCGGACGCGGATGCCCAGGGGGCTGCCGTCGGCTCGCCCGGCGTGGTGTCGGGCAACGTCGTCCAGATCCCGGTCCACGTGCCGGTCAACGTGTGCGGGAACACCATCGACGTCGTCGGGGTGCTGAACCCGGCCTTCGGCAACACCTGCCAGAACCTCAGCGACCACAAGGACGGCGGGAACAAGGCCGTCGGATACGGCAGCTGAGACGCGGTACACCACGGGGTACTGACCACGACCCGGCGAGGTACCGACCAGTACCCCGAGGTACCCACGTACCTCACGAGCCCCGGCACCCCCGAGCGCCGGGGCTCTTCCGCGCCCGCGCGGCCCCCGGACGGCCGGGGCCCGGACACCGACGCCCGGGGCCGGCCGGCTCAGCCGTACCGGTAGAACCGCCCGTGGTCCTCCAGCTGATCGGGCGTCACGTCCCACGGCGGCAGCGCCTCGTGCCGCGCCACCACCCGCCCGCGCTGCCGGTCGCCCCGTCCCGGCGGCCTCGCCGGCAGGTACCGGTGCTCACGGTGCCGCCGCTGCCAGCGCGACCACAGCAGGTCGACGAACGCGTGGTGCAGCCAGAAGACCGGGTCGTTGGCCGAGGCCCCGCCGACCATGGCCCCGCCGACCCACCGGTGCACCCGGTTGTGGTTCCGCCAGGACACGCTGCCCCGCCCGGCACCCCACCCCTCCAGCTTGTTGCGGAACCCCTTGCCCACAGTCGAGTCCCAGGGAGCGACGTCGTACACCGGGTCCTTGAGCGCCCACTCCACATCCCCCCTGGTGGGCAGTTCGATCGGGTCCCGGGACCGGCCGAGGTCCCGGGTCAGGAACTTCACGTCCGACACGTTCTCGTTGATCGTCCAGTTGCCCTCGGCGTACGCGAAGGGCCCGGTCGTCACCTGCCGGTCGGACCGCCGCCCGGTGCCGCCCAGCAGGTCCTTGGTCCAGGGCACCGAGCGCGCCGTGCGGTCACGGGTCCAGTCCCAGTACGGCACCGTCACCGACGGGTCCACCCGCTGCAACGCCCGCTCCAGCTCCAGCAGGAACTGCCGGTGCCAGGGCAGGAAGGACGGCGCCATGTGGGCCGTCCGCAGACCGTCCTCGCCGTCGGCGACGTAGTACTCGATGTGCGTCCGCACGAACTCGTCGTACTCGCCCCGCCGTTTCAGCCGCAGCAGCGCGTCGACGAACCGCCGCCTCTCGCTGCCGGTCAGCGTGCTGACGTCCTTACGCGTGTACGCCATGGTGCTCCCCTCCCGGCAGCGGCAGCCGCCCCGCCGGCCCCAGCTCGTCGACGGCCGCGCGGGCCGCCTCCAGGGGGGTGGGGTACGAGCAGTAGTGGTCGACCATGCTCAGCCAGGTGCCGTCCGCGCGGCGCATCAGGTGCAGCGGGCGCCCGTCCACGGTGACCCGGCTCCCGGCGCCGCGGATCCGGCGGCCGCGGTACGTCTCCTCGAACACCGCCCCGGCGGGTCGGCAGCCCGGCAGCGCCAGCACGGCGGCGACCGACGCGAGCAGCCCCCGTACGGCGTCCCGCCGCGAGCCCCATCCGAGGTCCCGCCCGGGGTCCCGCCCCGGGTCCCGCCCCGGGTCCCGCCCCGGGTCCCGCACCGCACCGCGCGCACCACCCGCCGCGTTCGCCGTTCCCGGTCGCGCGGCTCCGCCGCCTTCCCCGTCCACGGGCACCGCCCCCGTCACCGCCCCCGTCATCGCCCCCGTCATGGCCCCCGTCATCGTTCCCGCCGTCGCGCCGCTGACGACCATCCTGTGCTCCTCCTCCGGTTCGGTTGTCGTACCGGAGTAACCGCGCGGCACCCCGGCCGGTCACCGTCGCGGCCCGGACAGAACGCGGGCCCGGACCCCGCCGCCCGGGCCCGGTGCGTTCCTACAGCCCGGGGCCCGTCGCCAGGTTCGCGGCCGGCACCGTCCGCAGGGCCGGGGCCGGCACGCCGACCTCGGGCAGCTTCGGGTCGGGCAGGCCGAAGCGGTCGGGGGCGGTGAGCGGGGCGTCCACGTCCAGGCCGGGGGCCAGTGCGCGCAGGTCGGAGGCGGGCGCGGAGACGTCCAGGTGGTCGAAGCCGTCGGCGAGGAGCCGCGGCAGCGGGGCTCGCAGGTCCGCGCCGGGCAGCCCGCCGGAGACCGGCAGCTGCGGCAGCGCCCGCTCCGGGAGGAGGCGGCCCTCGACGTACCGCGGCCCCTCCGGCGAGCCCGGCTTCGGCGCCGGGATCTCCGCGCCGATGCGGGGCAGTTCCACGCCGAGGGCGGTCTCGGCGCCCTCCAGCGGCACGGGAACGGGGACCGCGGCGGCGGGGGACGCGGCGGCGGCACCGGTCGCGGCGGCCGCCATACACGTGAGCACTGCGGCGAGGGTTCCTCGGGTGGTCGGCTTCATCTCGGATGCGGTCCCTTCCGGCACTTCGGCGAGCTGTGCGTGCGTATCGGGTAACGAGCCGGGAAACAGCACCAGCGCACAATTCGCCCGACTGCCGGAGTAGTACGAGGGTCAGCTCGTCCAGAAGTCCCACCAGCGCGTCAGGATCAGCATGCCGACGACCGCGAGGTGCACCAGCGTCAGCAGCCACGTGAACTCGTCGAAGAACGTCCGTACCGGACGCGGGACGGGCAGGAACTCCCGCCGCACGGTGTACGACGTCACGTACCAGAACAGCGGGATGGTGGCCGCCCAGGCCAGCGCGCACCACAGGCACAGCGCGTTGATCCGGTACAGCGACTCGAACTGGAGCCAGGAGACGAACGCCACGCCGAACAGGCAGCCCGCGTCGAAGGCCAGCCAGTACCAGCGGGGGAAGGCCGCGCCGGCCAGCAGGCTGACGCCGACGCAGATCACCACGGCGTAGGCGGCCAGGCCGAGCATCGGGTTGGGGAACCCGAAGGCCGCGGCCTGGTCGCTCTCCATCACGCTGCCGCAGGACACCACCGGGTTCAGGCTGCATCCCGGCGTGAAGCCGGGGTCCTCCAGCAGCTTGAACTTGTCCAGGGTGATGACCCAGGAGGCCAGCAGCCCCGCCGCTCCGGTGAGCACCAGCAGCAGGGCGAACCCGCGCCCGGCGCCGGCGGTCCCGGTCCGGCGCGCGTGCTGGGCGGCGGCCTTCGCCATCACTGCCGCAGGCTGCGCGCGGGCAGGAGCAGATGCACGGAGGCCCGCACGGTCTCCTCGTCGCTGACGAACTCGCGCAGCGCGTCGGGGGTGACGGCCTCGCCGACCCGGGCCTCGGGCCAGGGGCGGGCGGTGAACAGCAGGTAGGCGTAGCCGCGTTCGGCGACGGCCGCGAGCCAGGCCGGCTGCACCGGGCACTGGGTGTTCAGGCGCGGCATGGTGACGACGGCCTGGCCGGCCACGACGAGCAGGTTGACCGGGAGGCTCGGCCGGGCGCCGCCGTCGATCACCTCTTCGCCGAGGGTCAGACCGGCCTCGTTCAGCAGTCCCGCGACGGCCGCGCTCGCGGCCTCGGGACCGTTCGGGGCGTCCCCGCGGGAGCAGGCGAGGAGGTAGGGCATGTCGTTGCCGTCCTCGACCTTCCCGGTCCACGGCATGATGACGAGCGTGCCCAGGTCGGCGGGGTGGAACGGGCGGGCTTCGCCGGGGGTTGTGGTCACCGCGCGACCTTATCCACGCGCCGGAGCCGGGCCGGCCGCGCTCTCACCCGAGCGGACCAGCGCCCCCGGGGGGTCCACCCGTACGAGGGACGCGCCCCGGAGACGGGCGAAGGGCCGATTCCGGAGGGGAGACGGAACCGGCCCTTCGGGCGCACGGCTGATGGACCTGGGCGGCCTCAGCGCCGCAGCGGCAGACCGCCTCGCAGCCCGCTCCTGTTCAGCGTGGTGGTGGCGTCCTTGACGTCGCTGAGCACGGAGTTCTTGTTCTCGGTGTCGAGCGCCTCCGACCGGTGCTTCAGCGGCATGACGTCGATGGGGCCCTTGGTGAGCGTGTTCACGGCGCCGTTGAGGCTGGTGGGCGTGAGGTCGGCGGGGTTGTGGGCGGCGAACGCGGGCGCGGAGGCACCCGCGACGACCAGGGACCCGGCAACGACAGCGGCGGCCTTCAGGGCCTTCATCGACTTCATCGACTTCATCGTGTTCCTTTCTTCGGCGGCCCGCGTTGCCGCGGGGAAGTCTGACGCCGTGCCCAACGATTTCCGCAAGGAGCGGAAACGGCGTTCCGCCTCCTCATCTGGCCGTCCCGGCGCAGCGGTCGGTGACCGCCGTGCCGGGACGGCTCAGGCCGCGGGCGTCTGCGCCGGCAGGCCGGGCAGCGCCGCCGGGCTCGACTCGGCGGACTGCTCGCCGCCCAGCAGATCGGTGACGAGGTCGATCAGGCCGTTCACCACGTCGGTGGCCGCCGGGATCACCTGGTCGACCAGGCCGGACGTGGCCGCGTCGAGCAGGTCGGCGATCACCTCCTGCAACGCGTCGCCCAGGCCTTCCTCCTCGGCGGACGACACCTCCACGTCCTCGGCGGCCTCGGAGTCCTCGTCGACGGCCGCGGGCAGGGTCGTCACCGCGGCGGCGGGAGCCGAGGGAGCGGCCGGAGCCGAAGGCACGGCGGGAGCGGCGGGGACCGAAGGGGCGGCCGGCGCCGACGGAGCGGCCGGCGTGGAGGGCGCCGCGGGAGCGGAGGGCGCCGCAGGGGTCGCGGCAGCGGCCGGAGCCGAGGGCAGCGCGGTGGACGGCGAGGGGGTGGCGGCGGGCGTCGACGGCGTCCCGGCCGCGATCTCCGCGATCGCCTCGCGCACCTCCTCCCCCAGCTCGGTCGCCTGCTGCTCGGAGAGCTGGCCGTTCTCCGCCGTGAGGACGGTGTCCAGCAGGCCGGTCACCGGGGTGAGGGGGGTGCCGAGACCGGCCAGGTACTCGACCTGCGGGAGCAGCGCGTCCGCGCCCGGGAGGGGGGTGGACGTGTGCGACCGGGCCGAGTCGTGGTCGGCTGCGACGGCAGCGGGGGCGGCGACGCCCAGGACGAGGGCGGCGCTGAGGGCGGAGGACGCGATACGCCGTACGGGCAGACCACGCATGGGCGTTCCTTTCGGTGGGGCGTCTGGTTACGCGTCCACCGTGCGAACGATCATCACACTCCGCAACCGGTCGGGCGTCACGGGTGATCGCCACGCCGCCCGCATCGCCGCTGATGAGAGGCGGCGTCGGGCACCGCGGTCCGGTCCGGTCCCCTTCCCCCATCGGGGGCGCTCCGCCACCGCGCACCCCGGTGCGCGAACCGGCCGCCCTCCCGCCGGGGAGAACGGCCGGCCACGGAGAGCGCGTCGGCGTCAGTCGTTGGCGCACTCGTTGCCGAACGCCGGGTTCAGCAGCCCGATGATGTCGACCGTGTTGCCGCACACGTTGACCGGGACGTGCAGGGGGGCCTGGACAACGTTGCCCGACAGCACGCCCGGGGAGTGGGCGGCGGCGGCCTGGGCGCCGCTGTCGGCGGCGGCCACGCCGGCGGTACCCGCCACCGTGGCGGCGGCGACGGAGGTCAGGACCAGGCCCTTCGCGATACGCGACATGGAGAGGTGCTCCTTGGGGTTGACACAAACATGCGGGCGGATGCCCGGCGCTGTGTCAACGCGCGGCGCGCACGGGAGTTGTGCCGCCAAGAGGGTGATCCCATCCCATCATCGAGCGGTTTTCACTTTTCCGACACACTTGTCCAATATCTGATGTTTGCCCTAAATGTCGCTAGAGTTGCCGGTCGTCCGCACATTTTTCGTACGCCCCCGCGTACGCACCCCTGGAGCACGCCTCGGAAAGGGCACGCCGGCCATGCGCAACATCCCGGGTCCGCCACCGCGCCGTGCGGCGGCGGGCGCTCTCGCGCCGACCGCGCACCTGCCGGGCCGGTCACCCGCAACGGTGAGCGCGGTCGCACGGGCGGCCGCCCCGCCGGGGCCGGTGACGCACTCCTCGATATCGCCGAGTCCGCCGACGACGTCCTGAATCCCCCCGCTCAGCGGGTGGGAGCGAGAACCCCGTCACAGACGGGCACGCCCGGCCCCGGCTCGTACGCGTGCATCCCCTCGGCGGGTTTCCCGATCAAACGATAACCAGTTGGCCATCCGGCTCGTTCCCCACCGGAACGCGGCCTGGCCCGTGTGCTGTTCGTCGCCGCCGGCATCCGGCCGTGAGGCGTATTCCCGCCCGTCCAGCGTCATCCGTGAGCGAGGAAGCCGCGCCATGCACCAGTCAGCCACCGACCCCCGGCCACGGGTCCTCCACGTCACGCAGCCCGTCGAGGGCGGGGTCGCGCGGGTGGTCGCGGACCTGACGCGGGCCCAGCTCGCCGACGGCCTGCGGGTCACCGTCGCCTGCCCGGACGGGGAGCTGGGCGGGATTCTCCGGCGGTCGGGGGCCGACGTACGGCACTGGCCCGCCACGCGTGCGCCGGGACCGTCGCTCACCGGTGAGGTACGGCGGCTGCGGCGGCTGGTCGCCGACGTGCGGCCCGACCTGGTGCACGCGCACAGCGCGAAGGCCGGGCTGGCCGGGCGGATCGCCGTACGGGGCCGGATCCCCACGGTGTTCCAGCCGCACGCCTGGTCGTTCGCGGCGGTCGGCGGGCCGGCCGCCGCGCTGGCGACGCGCTGGGAGCGGTTCGGGACGCGGTGGGCGCACCGGACGGTGTGCGTGAGCGAGGCGGAACGGCGGACCGGGCTGCGGGCCGGGATCGACGCCCGGTGGGCGGTCGTACCGAACGGGATCGACACCCGGCGCTTCCGTCCCGCCGCCGGTGCGGCCGCCCGCGCCTCGCTCGGACCCGGCGTCGATCCGCACGCCCCGCTGGTGGTCTGCGTGGGGCGGCTGTGCCGGCAGAAGGGACAGGACGTGCTGCTGGCCGCGTGGCCCTCCGTGCTCCGGCGGGTGCCGGGGGCGCGGCTGGTGCTGGTCGGCGACGGGCCCGGCCGGGACCGCCTGCGCGCCCCGGCGCCGGTGCGGTTCGCGGGGGCGGTCGCCGATCCCGCGCCCTGGTACCAGGCGGCCGACCTGGTCGTGCTGCCGTCGCGCTGGGAGGGCATGGCGCTGGCCCCGCTGGAGGCGATGGCCTGCGGCCGGCCCGTGGTGACGACGGACGTGGACGGCGCCCGCGAGAGCCTGCCGGCCGGGCTGGCACCGCACTGCCTGGTGCCGCCGGAGGATCCGGCCGCGCTGGCCGACGCGGTCGCCGCGCTGCTGCTCGACCCGCCGCTGCGCGACTCCCTCGGCCACCGGGCCCGCCGGCACGTGCTGGCCGCGCACGACGTACGGCATACCGCCGGGGCGGTGGCGGAGGTGTACCGCGCGCTCCTCGGCACCGGGACCGCGGGACCCGCCGCGTCCACCGAGTACAGGGAGTCCATCCACTCGTGACTGCGGAACGCACTGCGCACGGCACGGTCCCCTCCCCCGGCGCCCAGCCACGGGACCATCCACGTCCGACCGTCCCCGTCGTGCCCGCGCCCGCCCGCGGCGCCGCCGGGGGCCGCTTCCCGGCGAGACGGCCCGCGGATTGGCCGGCCTCGCCGGTGCCGCTGCTCGTCGCCGACCTCGGCGCGGCGGTGCTGGGCGCGCTGACGCTGGGCCGGTCCGGCCCGGCGGTCCTGCTGGTCCTCGCCGCGGCACTGCTGCGGCCGCACCGGCCGCCCCGGCTCGGACAGGGCGCGCTGGACGAGCTGCCCGCCGTGTGCGGCCGGGTCGCGGTGGCCGGGCTGGCGCTCGCCGCGCTCCTCGCCGCGGACCCCCCGGAGCGCGAGCTGCCGGCCGCCGTGCTCGCGCTCGGCTTCACCGTGCACGCCGCGGCGGACTGCGCCGGGCGTGCGCTGGTGCACTGGCGGCGCCGGGTCGCGCTGCTGCGGCAGCCGCGGGCCGCGCTGGTCGTCGGGCCCGCGGCGGCCGCGCAGCGGGTGGCGGGCGCCGTCCTGCGCCACCCGCGGTGCGGGGTGCGCCCGGTGGGGATCGTCGCCGACCAGGCGGACGGCGCCGCGGGGCTGCCGGTGCTGACCTGCGCCGAGGAGGTCCACCGGGCGCTCATCCAGAACGGCGTGCGGGACGTGCTGGTGGTCCACCCCGCCGTCCGCGCCCAGCACGGGCCGCTGCTGCGGGCGCTCGCCGAGTCCGGGTGCGCGGTGTGGGAGCTGGACGCGGACGCGCCGTGGTACCCGGCCCCGGAGCAGCTGGCCGGCTTCGCGTGCCGGCGGCTCCGGCCCGGCTCCGGGCGGCGCGCGGGCCTGCGCAAGCGGGTGCTGGACGTGGTGCTGTCCGGGTCGCTGCTGCTGGCGGCCGGCCCGCTGCTGCTGTTCTGCGCGCTCGTGCTGCGGATCAGCGAGGGGCCGGGCGTGGTCTTCCGGCAGGAGCGGATCGGCCGGGACGGCCGGCCCTTCACCCTGCTGAAGCTGCGCACCCACCGCCCGGCCGACGAGCACGAGTCGGCGACCCGGTGGAGCGTGGCGAACGAGCAGGCCATGCCGTGGTTCTGCCGCTTCCTGCGCCGCACCTCGCTGGACGAGCTGCTCCAGCTGTGGAACGTCCTGCGCGGCGACATGAGCATGGTCGGCCCGCGCCCGGAGCGCCCCTACTTCGTCGCCCAGTTCAGCCAGGCCCACCCCGGCTACGCGGCCCGTCACCGCATGCCGGCCGGGATCACCGGGCTCGCCCAGGTCAACGGGTTGCGCGGGGACACCTCGATCGAGGACCGGGCCCGGTTCGACAACGCGTACATCGACACCTGGTCGCTGTGGCAGGACGTGTGCATCCTGCTGCGCACGGCGGTCGCGCTCGTCCGTCCGACGGGGAGCTGAGCGCCGATGAGCCTCGCCGCGACCCCCGTGACGCCCCGGACGGCCTCCCCCGTGCTGCCCGTCGTGGCCGTGGTCGCCCTGCTGGGACTGCCGTCCGAGCCGGGCGGCGACGGCGGGGCGACCCCGGCCGACGCGCTCTGCGCGCTGGTGGTCGGGTTCTGCGCCGTACGGCTGCTGCGGCAGCGGCGGCGCCCCCTGTCCCGCACCGCCGCCGTGGTCCTCGGGCTGCCCGTCGTCGGGATCGCGGTGGCCGCGGCGGGCGCGGCGTCGCCGGAGGCCGGGCTGAGCGGGACGGTCCGCTACCTCCAGGTGTTCGTGCTGGTGCCGGCGGCCGTGCTGCTGCTGATCCGCGACCGGGGGGACTTCCGCCTGCTCGCCTGGTCGCTGGTGGCGCTCGCCGGGTGGCAGGGCGCGGTCGGCGTGCACCAGTACGTGACGGGGACCGGCGCCTCGTACCAGGGGCAGCCGATCCGGGCCGTGGGCACCTTCGGGCCGCAGGACGTCATGGGCATGGCGACCGTGGTGGCGTTCGGGGTGGTGTGCGCGGTCGGGCTGGCGCTCGGCCGCGCGCCCGTACGGCAGCGGGTGGTCGCCGTGGGATGCGCGCTGGCGCTGCTGGTGCCGCTCGCGCTCTCCTTCAGCCGGGGCGCGTGGATCGCCACCGCGGTGACCTGCGCGGTGCAGTCGGCGCTGGCCGGGGCGCGGCACGCGCTGCGGGCGGGCGCGGTGACGGTCGCGGCCGGGGTGGTGCTGGTCGGCGGCCTCGGAGTGGGTACGGCGCTGCTGCAGGAGCGGATCGCGAGCATCACGCAGGTCACCGACGCGCCCGACCAGTCGGTCACCGACCGGTACACCCTGTGGGCGGCGGCGACCGGCATGTGGCGGGACCGGCCGCTGACCGGGGTGGGGCTGAAGGCCTTCCCCGAGTACCGCGACGCCCACGCCTCGCTCGCGCTGTCCGCGGCCGGCGACACCGAGGGCGCGGGCGCGGCCTTCCGCAGGCAGCCGCTGCTCTCCCCGCACAACATGTACCTGCTGGTACTCAGCGAGCAGGGGCTGATCGGGCTGCTGACGCTCGCCGGGAGCTGGCTGGCGCTGCTGGTGTGCGCGGTGCGGGGCCTGGCGCGGGCGCGCGCCCGGGCCCGGACGCACGGCGGCCCCGGCGGACTCGACTGCGCACTGGTCTCCTGCGGTCTGCTGGTCTGGCAGCTGACCGACTTCCTGTACGCCGACATCGGCGGGCCCTCGACCGTGCTGACCGCCGTCTGCCTGGGCCTGGCGGCCTGGTGGGCGCTGGCCGGCGGGTGCGCCGAGGAGCCGCCCGGGCGCGCCCCGGGGCGGGCGCGGGCCGGCCGGCACCCGCGAGAGGCACCGGCACGATGAACGTGACGCCGCCCCGTACCCCGCGGTCCGCCCGCCCCACCGTGCCCCGCGCACGGCGCGTGCCGCCTCTCGGGGACGGCGCCGAACCGCCCGCGGACTCCCGCACCTTCCTGGCCAGGGCCGCCCTGCTCACCGCGGCGCTCTCCGTGGCGGGCGCGCTGCTGGGGCTCGCGCGCGACCAGGCGCTGGCCCGGCTGTTCGGGGCGGGCGGTGAGACGGACGCGTTCCTGGTCGCCTGGACGGTGCCGGAGTTCGCGGCCACGCTGCTGATCGAGGACGGGCTGGCCCTCGTGCTGATCCCGGCGTTCAGCCTGGCGCTGTCCCGCCGGGCGCGGGGCGCGTCCGGCGACCCGGTGCGGGCCCTGGTCGCCGAAACCCTGCCCCGGCTGTCGCTCGCCCTGGTCACCGCCGGCGGGCTGGTCGTGGCCGGTGCCCCCGCCCTGGTCGGCGCCCTGGCGCCCGGCCTGCCCGACCCGGCGCTCGCCGTCGACTGCACCCGGCTCACGGCGACCTGCGTGCTGAGCTTCGGACTCGCCGGGTACTGCAGCGCGGCGCTGCGGGCGCACCGCCGCTTCCTGGCGCCGGCCGCGATCTACGTCGCCTACAACACCGGCGTCATCGCGGTGATGGCGGTGCTCGGCGGGCGCTGGGGGGTGCGCTCGGCCGCGGCCGGGGTCGCGGCCGGCGGCTGCCTGATGGTGGCGGTGCAACTTCCGGTGCTGCTGAGGCAGTTGCGCGGGAAAGGTGCCGGCGGGCCGGAGGAGGACGGTGCGCCGCAGCGCCGGACGGGGCTCGCGCTGGTCTGCGCGGTGCTGCTGTTCGCGCTGTGCCGCCAGTCCCAGGTCCTCGTCGAGCGGTTCCTCGCCTCGCACCTGGACCCCGGGGCCATCTCGCACCTGAACTACGCCCAGAAGGTGGCGCAGATCCCGATGACCCTGTCGCTGATGCTCTGCACGGTCACCTTCCCGGTGGTCGCGCGGGCCCTGGCCGACGGGGACACCGGGCGGGCCCGCGAGCGGGTCGAACGGGACCTGGCGCTGGCCGCGTCCGTCGTGCTGCTGGGTGCCGCCACGGTCGTCGCGTGCGCTCCGCAGATCATCCAGGTGCTCTTCCAGCGGGGCGCGTTCACCGCCCAGGACACGGCCGCGACGGCGGCCGTCATGCGGGTCTACGCCCTCGGCCTGCTCGCCCAGACCCTGGTCGGCGCGCTGGTGCGCAGCTACTTCTCGGACGGCCGCCCCAGCTGGTACCCGCCGGCCGCGATGACGGCGGGCGTCGCCGCGACGGCCGGCGCCGGGGCGTGGGCGGTGGGGCCGTGGGGGGTGAGCGGCATCGCCGCGGCGAACGCGGCGGGGATCACGCTGACGGCGGTGCTGCTGCTCGGCGGGGCGCGGGCGGGCGGCGGTCGCGGCGGGGCACGGGACGCCTCCGGGCGCGCGGCCCGCACCGTCGTCCCGCTCCGCCTGCGCCATGTGCTCATGGACCTCGGCCGGCCGCTCGCCGCCGCCGTCGCCGCGGCCGCCGCGGGCCTCCTCGCCGCGAGCCGGTTCGCCGCGCCCCTGCCCGGGCTGCTCCTCGGCGGCCTCACCGTGGCCGTGGTCTTCGTCCTGCTCGGCCGGGTGCTGGGCGAGCAGGGTGTCGCGGCCGCGCTCCGTTCCGTTCGTTCCGTGACCGGAAGGCTCCCGTATGTCCGTTCCCGTTGACAGCCGCACCCGCGCCGTCCGCTCCCCGGCCCCGGTCCCCTGGGTGGTGATGTACCACTCCGTGGGCGACTGTTCGGACGACCCCTACCGCATCACCGTCACCCCGGACCGGCTGGACCGGCAGCTCGGCTGGCTGCGCCGGCGCGGGCTGCGGGGCGTGTCCGTGGCCGAGCTGCTCGCCGCCCGCGCCCGGGGCGAGGACCAGGGCCTCGTCGGGCTGACGTTCGACGACGGGTACGCCGACTTCGTCGACGCCGCCCTGCCGGTGCTGCGCCGCCACGACTGCGGCGCCACCCTCTTCGTCCTCCCGGGCCGCCTCGGCGGAGAGAACACCTGGGACCCGCTCGGCCCGCGCAAGCCGCTGCTGACCGCCGACGGCGTCCGCCGCGCGGCCGCGCAGGGCGTCGAGATCGGGTCGCACGGGCTGACCCACCTCGACCTGACGCGGGCCGACGACGTCACGCTGAAGACGGAGACCGTGGAGAGCAAGTTGGCGCTCGCGGAGGTGACCGGCGCTCCGGTCGCCGGTTTCTGCTACCCGTACGGCACGGTCGACCGGCGCGCGGCCGACGCCGTGCGGGAGGCCGGGTACGGCTACGCCTGCGCGATCGACCCCGGCCCGCTCACCGGTCCGCACGCCCTGCCCCGGGTGCACCTCGGGCAGCGGGACACCGCCCTGCGGCTGCTGCTGAAGTACAAGCTGCACCGGCTGCGCCGCCGTCCGGTGGAGGGCGTGTGATGAAGGCCCTGCACGTCATCACCGGCCTCGGGGTCGGCGGCGCCGAGCAGCAACTGCGGCTGCTGCTGCGGCACCTCCCGCTCGACTGCGACGTGGTGACCCTCACCAATCCGGGCCCGGTCGCCGACGGCCTGGTCGCCGACGGGGTACGCGTCACCCACCTCGGCATGGCCGGCAACCGGGACCTCGGCGCCCTGCCCCGGCTCACCCGCCTCATCCGCGCCGGCGGCTACGACCTGGTGCACACCCACCTCTACCGGGCCTGCGTCTACGGCCGTCCCGCCGCCCGCCTCGCCGGGGTCCGGGCGGTCGTCGCCACCGAGCACTCCCTGGGCGCCTCCCAGATGGAGGGCCGCCGCCTGACCGCCGGCGTCCGCGCGCTGTACCTGGCCAGTGAGCGGCTGGGCCGGACCACGGTCGCCGTCTCCCCCACGGTCGCGCGGCGGCTGCGGGACTGGGGCGTCCCGGCCGGCCGGATCGAGATGGTGCCGAACGGCGTCGACCTCGCCCGGTTCCGCTTCGACCCGGCCCGGCGGCGGCGCACCCGCCGGCGGTTCGGCCTGCCGGAGACCGCGTACGTGCTCGGCGCGGTCGGGCGCCTCGCCGCCGGCAAGCGCTTCGACGTCGCCGTCCGGGCCCTGGCCCGGCTCCCCGCGGACCACTGGCTGCTGCTGGTCGGCGGCGGCCCCGAGGAGCAGGTGCTGCGCCGCACCGCGCGGGAGGCCGGGGTCGCCGACCGGGTGCTGTTCACCGGCGAACGCCCCTGCCTCCCGGACGGCTCCGCCGGTCCCGACCTGCCGTCCCTCACCGCGGCGATGGACCTGCTGGTCTCCCCGTCCGCCGAGGAGGCGTTCGGGCTCGCGGTGGTGGAGGCGCTGGCGGCCGGGCTGCCCGTCGTGCACGCCTCCTGCCCGGCGATCGAGGACCTGCCCGCGCACACCGCCCCGGCCGCCCGCCGGGTGACCGGCGGCGCCGAGGAGTTCGCCCGCGCCGTCGCCGAGGTCCGGGCGGCCGGGCCGCGGCCCCGCACCGCGCCCGAGGCGGCCCGGCACTACTGCGTCACCCGCAGCGCCGCCCGGCTCATGGACGTCTACACGACCGCGCTCGCCGCCCCGCCCGAGGCGGCGCCCTCGTCACCGTCACCCCAGGGAGTCAGTTCGTGATGACCGAGAACCCCACCGGACAGCACCGCCCGGCCGGCCCGCGGGCCCGCGTCCGGGCGCTGCCGCCCTGGACCCTGCTCGCGGCCGGCGTGGTCGCCGGGGGGCTGGCCGGCGGTGCGTACGGCGCGCTGAAGACCCCGGCGTACACGGCCACCAGCTACGTCGTCGCCGTGCCGGCCGAGCACGCCGACCCGGAGGCCGCGCTGGGCTTCGCGCAGGCCTACGGCCGGGTCGCCACGCAGGTCGCGGTGCTCGGGGACGCCCAGGTGTGGGCGGGGGTGCCGGCGCGGACGCTGCGGGACAGCGTGCGGACGGCGACCTCGCCGGACGCGCCGATGGTCGCGGTCAGCGCCACCTCCTCGCGGCCCGGCCTCGCCGCCGACATGGCCAACGCCGTGGCCCGCGCGCTGACCCGGCACGCGGGCGACACCGCGGGCGCCACCCGCGTGGAGCTCCAGCAGTTCGCCCGCGCCACCGAGCCGGCCGAACCGTCCTCCGCCTCCCCCGCGCTGACCGGCCTGGTCGGCGCGAGCGCGGGCGGTCTGCTCGGCGGGCTGGCGCTGCTGGTCCGGCCCCGGCGCGACGCCGACGGCCCGGGCCGCCCCGTCTCGGTGCCGGGCCCGGCCGTCGCCGCCGACGCGCACGGCACACCGTGACGCCGGGGTACCGCGCCGAAGTCGTCACCGAGGAGACCGCCTTCGCCGGCCTCGCCCCCGCCTGGGGCCGCCTGTACGGGCGGTCGCCCACCGCCACGCCGTTCCAGAGCCACGCCTGGCTGCACTCGTGGTGGCTGTCGTACGGCAGGCCCGGGCGGCTGCGGGTGGTGCTGGTGCGCGCGGGCGGCGAACTCGTCGCAGCCGCCCCGCTGATGCGGGTGACGCGTCCCGTCCCGTCGCTGGTGCCGCTGGGCGGGGCGATCTCCGACTACGCGGACGTGCTGCTGGACGCGGCGCACGCGGCGGCGGCGCCGGCCGCGCTCGCCGAGGGGCTCGCGGCGGCCGCGCGCACCGCGCTGATCGACTTCCGCGAGGTCCGGCCGGGGGCCGCGGCGGAGCGGGTGTACGAGCGCTGGCGGGGGCCGCGGCGCCGGGTGAGCGACTCGCTCTGCCTGGAGCTGCCCGCCGTTCCCATGGCGGACCTGGTGGCCCGGCTGCCGTCGGCCAAGGCGCAGCAGCGGGCCCGGGCCAAGCTGCGCAGGCTGCGCGCGCTGGGCGTCGAGCGGAGTGTCGTGCGGCCGGACGAGGTGGAGCGGGCACTGCGGCGGCTGCTGGAGCTGCACCGGTTGCAGTGGCAGGGGCGGAAGGTGACGGCCGAGCATCTGCGGCCGCGGTTCCGGGACCACCTGGTGCGCTCGGTGGCGGAGATGGCGCGCACCGGTGACGCGGTGGTCACCGAGTTCCGGCTGGACGACGACGTGGTGGCGGTCGACCTGACGCTGGTGTCGGGGCGGCTGACGGGCGGATACCTGTACGGCGCCCATCCGCGGCTGCGGGAGCGCAAGGCGGACGTGGCGGTGATGCTGCTGGAGGCCTGCGCCGAGCGGGCCCGCGGCGGCCCGCCGGGCACGCTGAGCCTGCTGCGCGGCAACGAGCCGTACAAGCACCACTGGCGTCCCGTGCCCGTCGTCAACCAGCGGCTGCTGCTGGCCCGGCGGCACACCGCGCCGCTGCTGGCGGCGGTGGTGTACGGGGCCGGTGTGCGGCTGCGCGGCAAGGAGCTGCTGCGCCGGCGGACGGGGCGTACCGGTGGCGGCGGGTCCTGAGGGGGCCCGCCGCCACCGGCGGCGCGCCGGGTCAGCCGATCCGCGACCACCCGTCGAGCCGCACGCAGGGCTTCCCGCCGAGCCAGTGCTCCACCCAGTCGCCCAGCTCCACCGGCGAGCAGGGGTCCGGGGCGGCGGCGGGCGGCGTGACCGGCGCGGGCTGGGCCGGCTGGGTGGGCCGCGGGGTGGGCGTGGGCGACGCGGGCGCGGACCGGGTGGGCCGCGGCTGCTGCGGGGCGGCGGCGTCGGTGCGGCCGGTGAGCAGCGTCCGGTACACGGCGGCGGCCCTGGGGTTGTCGTCGCACTGCCAGACGCCGTGCGGGCAGTAGTCGGTCAGCGTGTTGTAGAGCGGTCTGTGCTTGTCCATCCAGGCGAGCATGCCGCGCACGTACGCGGGGTTGTCGCCGTTGCGGAACAGTCCCCACTCCGGGTAGGAGATCGCCTTGCCGTGGGCCCGGGCGAACTCCACGTGCTCGCGGAGCCCGTAGGGCTCGTCCACCTGTTCGTCGAAGGAGAGTCCGGCCGGCTGGTCGTAGGCGTCCATGCCGATGACGTCGACCGTGTCGTCCCCCGGGTAGCACCGCGTCCAGGGAACGGCGTCGCGGCCGCGGCTCGGGGTGAAGTCGAAGCGGAACCTCTGGCCCGGCACCGCGCGCATGGCGGTGACGATCCTGTTCCAGTACTGCTTCCAGGCCTGCGGGTCGGGTCCGCAGCGATGGCTGTAGGTGATGCCGTTCATCTCCCAGCCGAGGACGATCACCGTGTCCGGCACCCTCAACTCGACCAGCCGCTCGGCGAGCGCCCGGAAGTGGCGGTCGAACTCCCCGGCCGCGCCCTGTCGCAGCAGCGCCCGGACCTCGGCGTCGGAGAGGCCCTCCTCGTTGCGCTCCAGCATGGGCACGTTGAGCACGAAGAGCCGGTCGTCCGCGGCGTTGCGCCAGTCGGCCCACGCCTCCAGGAAGGTGGGGGCGCCCGCGATGTTGCTCCACAGGTCGCCCGGCAGATAGGTGTGCCCGACGCGCAGGTCGGCACCGCCCAGCCAGCGGCTGAGCTCTTCGATCCGGTGCACGCCGGGTTCGCCGTAGTGGAGGTAGGCGCCGAAGGCGGGGAACTGCTTGACGGACCCGACCGCGGGGACCGGTGGGATCGGTGGGAGGGACGGGAGCCCCGGGATCGAGGGGACCGGCGGGACCGAGGGGGCGGCCGGGCCACCCGGCACGTCCGGCTTCGGGGGCGAGGGCCGGGTGCCGGTCCGGCCGGGCGTGGGGGCGGTGGGCGCCGTGGACGAGGCAGCCGGCGGGTCGGGGACCACCGTCACCCCCAGGCCCAGGGCGATTCCGGGGCCGGTGGCCAGGGCGGCCGACGCGACCAGCGTCGCCGCGAGGCACACCGGCCACCGGGGCCGGGCCCGGCGCTGCTGAGCGGCCATGCCTGCTCCTTCCTGCGCTCCCGCACCGGCCGCCGGCCGACGCGCTGCCGGCGGGCGGCGACGGTGCCGTCTCGTCCGATGGCTTCCCCCGTCCGTCCACTGACACTCAGTCATGTCGAGGTGCGACCCGCCAGTGCGGGTGCGGCGTCCGAGTGCCGCGCTCGCCCGCACGGGTGAAACGACCGAAGGAGTTAACACCGTGCCGTTGTTCGACCTCCGCGTGCCCGCGGTCCTGCTGCGGATCGACCGCAACCCCTTCCACCACGGGACCCTCGGCGCCGTCCGCTCACTGGGCCGGGCCGGGGTGGAGGTGCACGTGGTCGCCGACTGCGCGGCGAGTCCGGTCCGCACGTCCCGTTTCGTACGGCGGTTGCATCCGCCGCCCGGGCCGGACGCGTCCCCGGCCGACGTCGCCGCGGTGCTGCGCCGGGTCGCCGCCGAGATCGCCCGGCCCGCCGTGCTGATCGCGCTGGACGACGCGAGCGCCGTCGCGGTGGGCCGCCTGCGCGCGGCGCTCGCCCCCGCCTACCTGCTCCCCGCGATGCCGGCCGGCCTGTCCGAACGCGTCGCCGACAAGGCCGAACTCGCCGCCACCTGCACCGCGTTGGGCCTGCCCCATCCCCGCACGCTGGTCCCCGACAGCGCCGGCCGGGCCGCCGAGGCCACCCGGCGGCTCGGGCCGCCCGTGGTGGCGAAGTGGAGCCGCCCCTGGCTGCTGCCCACCGCCGGTGACCTGCGCAGCACGGTGCTGGTGCACTCCCCGCGGCAGGCGCGGGAGCTGTACGCGCGCTCGGCGGAGGCGGGCAGCCGGCTGCTGCTGCAGGAGTTCCTGCCGCCGGGCCCCGACCGCGACTGGTTCTTCCACGGGTACGCCGACCGCTCCGGCGCCGTCCGGGCCGGCGGCCCCGGCCGCAAACTGCACGCCTGGCCGCGGACCGCGGGCCTGACGGCGGTCGGTGAGTGGACCCCCAACCCCGAGGTGCGCTCCCTCGCCGAACGGCTCACCGGCGCCCTCGGCTACCGCGGCATCCTGGACCTCGACTTCCGCCGCTGCGGCAGGACCGGGCGCTACCACCTGCTCGACTTCAACCCGCGCCCGGGAGCGCAGTTCCGGCTCTTCACCGACACCGCCGGAGTGGACGTGGTCCGCGCGCTGCACCTGGACCTGACCCACCGTCCGGTTCCGGACGGCGCGCCCCGGCCGGGCCGGGCGTTCGTGGTGGAGAACTACGCCCCGCTGACCATCCTGCGCCCGGCCCCCGGCGGCCGCGAGCTGGCCTGGCACGCCCGCGACGACCTCGCCCCCGGCCTGGCGATGAGCGCCCTGTGGACCCGGCACGTGCTGCGCCGGCTGCGCGGGCGGCTGCGGCTGCCCGGCCGGAGCTGACCCGGCGGCCGGGCGGGTGCGGTGGCCAGAACGCCGCGCCCCGGGTGACGATGGGTCGTCACCCGGGGC